>NZ_JAPWCL010000020.1:0-41604 GCF_041433955.1 Pauljensenia sp. 20925_1_25
ACCCGCGCACTGGCCACGCACGGTGAGGAAAACAAAAACCGCAGATCCCGAAGGATCTGCGGTTTCATCGTGCGCGAGGGGGGAGTTGAACCCCCACTCCATCACTGGAACACGGACCTGAACCGTGCGCGTCTGCCTATTCCGCCACTCGCGCGTACCCAGAAAGAATAGGGGGTTTTAGCGCCTCACGTCAAATCAGCAGAACATGACCCGGGACACATACTGAACCCACAGGACATAAAACCATTGCAATCACACCGAAAAATCGACATAAAGCCTACAGCATCAACGCGCACGCAACGACGCCACCCACACCCAACAGGGTCGCAGCGAACACGCACGCGTCCACCCATCCAAGCCGAGTACGTCGCTTCGGTACACTGCCGCCGACCTCGCCAACGGCATCCAGGGCACCGCGCATGGACATGGCTCGCCCGGTCTCGGCGGCACCGCGCGAGGCCGCGGACAGGATCGCCGTGATCACGTCGACGCTGAGACGCGCGTAGCCACCGAGGGACAGGGTGGCGACATCTTGGCCGAGGCGCAGCTTCGCCGTGTCGAGCACGGCCTGGGCCTGGTCGCGCAGCATCGGCAGGCCGCGCAGAGCGGAGGCCATGACGAGTGACCACTCATCGACGGGCGCGCCGACCACGCGCAGCGGCCGCAGGAAGACCCGCAGCGCTCCTGCGAGCGCCGCAGTGGGCGTCACCCAGGCGATGAGCGCGGATCCCCACAGGACGACGAGCGCCAGGACAGAGATCCGTAAGAACACCTCGAGTCCATCGCCCAGCCACGCGCCGATACACCCTCCGGCGAAGCCGGAGATCAGCCACATGGGAGGGCGCGGTACGACGCTGCGAGGCAGACGAATAGCCATGGAGGCGACGGCGAGGAGACCACCGACGATCGCCAGGGTTGACCAGCGTGGTTGCAGGATGACGCACGTCGTGAGAGCCGTCCAGCAGGCGATGAGCGTGCCTGGCCACGCGCGCCCGAGGACGGTCTGCCACGGCAATGGACGAGGCAGACTCATGCCCGTGCTTCGCCGCGGCTTGCGGCGCAGACAGGGTTCGCCGCCCACACCGGGACTCTGGGCCGGATCGGTGGGAAACCACCCGTGGGTGGCACCGCCGCCGGGGCCGGTCGCCCCGCATGAGGAGTGAGGATCGTTCATGCGAGCACCCCTTCATGCAGGTGTCGGTGGGTGTCACACAGCGCGTCCATGCCTTCGAGGTCATGGGAAATAACAAGAATGGACAGCCCAGCGCGTCGGCGCTCGTCGAGCACGGAGATGAGCAGTTCGCGCGAGGCCATGTCGAGTCCCGCCATGGGTTCGTCAAGGATGAGGACGCTCGGATTGGAGGCGAGCAGCCCGGCCAGGGCGACGCGCCGCATCTGGCCGCCGGAGAGATCGTCGATGCCGCGCGAGGCCAGGGCAGGGTCAAGTCCCACCAGGTTCATGGCCTGCGCGACGATCCGGTCGCCGTCCTCACGGCTCAGTCCTTTCTTGCGACGCCCCGCACCGCTGCCGATGCGCGGGCCGTGCCCGGCGGCGGCGAGAATGTCAGAACGCACGGAGGGGCGCTGAAGTTGGAGGCGCGCGAATTGCATGGACAGGGCGACGTCGCCGACCCGGCGTTCCATGGGGGTCCCGCCGAGGGTCACGTTTCCCCACGTCGGGACCAGCAGCCCGGTGAGGATGCGTGAGAGTGTCGTCTTGCCCGACCCGTTGTCGCCGGTGATGAGCATCGCCTGCCCGGGTTCGAGGATCAGGCTGACGTCGCGCAGGACGGGTTTCTCCCACGGTGTCCCGAGGTCATAGGTGTGTGCGACTCGGTCCGCCCACAGGTGCTCCGTATTCGTGAGGGTCGGGGTTCCCCACGCGCGCTCGCCCCCCTCTTTAGCGGACGAGGCCGTGGTCGCTTCTCGTGTCTTGCTTACGTCGCGGGTCGCTCCCCGGGATTCCTCCTCGGGGATAACGGGGCGCGCATTCCCGGCCACGGCCTCGTCGATGGAGGAGGAGCCGGGCACGTCGGAGAGAACACGCCCTCCATCGACTGTGATGACGCGGTCGGCGCGCGCGGCTTCGGCGGGGTCGTGGGTGATGTGGACGACGGCGATGCCGGTGTCGGGCAGGGAGGCGAGGAGATCGAGCATGTCGGCGCGCCCGTCGCGGTCGATCATGGCGGTGGATTCGTCGGAGATGAGCAGGCGCGGCGAGCGGGCGAGTGCCCCTGCGAGCGCGAGGCGTTGCAGCTGCCCGCCGGAGAGGGAGCGCGGGTCGGCGTCGGCCAGGCCATCCAGGCCCACGCGCGCCAGGAGGGCTTCGAGGTCGAGGGCCCGCGCGTCGCTAGCACTCATGCCCCAGGTGACGTCTTCGGCGACGTTCTGGCCGAGGACCAGCAGTTCGGAGCGCTGTCCGACCAGGGCGGTGCCGCCGACCTGGCCGAGCATGCCGCCGCCGGTGCGCGTCCCCTCGCTGGGGGTGGCACCGGCGAGGAGGAGGGCGAGGGTGGACTTGCCGGAGCCGTTGTGTCCGACGATGACCGTGTATTCGGGGCGCTCGAAGCGGAGCGTGACATCGCGCAGCGCGGGGTGGTCGGCGCCCGGGTAGGTGAAGGAAGCGTCGGTGAGAGTTAGGGGCAGGGGCGAGGCTGGGGTCCTCTCCCCGGGTCCCGCGTCCTCCTCGGATTGTGTGGTTCCGGCGGGAGCATAGTTGGGGCGGCCGGGCGCGTCCAGGAGCGGGTCCCACCCGTCGTCGAGGGTGATGCGGCGCAGGATCGCGCCGAGGAGCCAGCGCGCGGCGAGGACCAGGAAGGCGACGCCGATGAATCGGGTGATGGGCAGCCACACCCACCAGAAGTCGACGAACCATTGGCTCAGAAAATGGCCTGCGTCGACGAACCAACCGAATCCGGGGATGCGGCCGACGAGTGTGAGGAAGCCGTTGAGTGTTTTTTGGATGCTTTCGAGGCCAAGGTTGCGCAGGTCGACGAGGAACCAGAAGGCGATACCGGTCCCGACGCCCCAGACGAGGCCGAGGCCGGCGGCGACCGCGCCGACGCTCAGCCAGGTGGCACGTTTCTTGTGGAGAACACCAATGATGAGGCCGATGAGGGCGGCTTGGAAGGCTCTGCCGGCGGTGGCGAATCCGCCGACGGCGATGGCCAGGAGGACGGTGGAGGCAAAAGCCGCGATGGAGGCGCGGGCGCGCAGTTTGAGGGAAACCATGGCGAGGGGGACGGCCGTGGCTACCTGGAAGAAGAGTTGAAAGACGGGCGTGACGGCGGCGATGAGACCGAAGGTGACGGCCAGGCCCGAGAGCGCGCCTGCGGTCGCCACCTCAACAGGAGTGAGGCGGCGTGCGTCGCGCGCGTGGTTACTCATGTACCTAGTCTCCCAGGACGCGCCCTCATCTGCGACCGCCGGGCCGGGCGACCCAAAGGTTCGCCGACACCCCTACTCTCTGTTGATCTCCCCGAAGGGGATGTGGACGCTCGGGGTTGAGCGCGACGCGCCCTCGACGTGGCGTCGTTGGTCGTCGAAGAAAATGTGAGGCTCCAAAACCTCCAGGATAGGCCCCTTCGGGAGACCGCCCAGGAAGAAGGCATCGTTGACGCGCAGTCCCCATTGCCGGATCGAGTTGATCGCCCGCTCATGAGCGGGGGCGCTTCGGGCAGTGACGACCGCGACGCGGACCCTGCGCTGATACCCTTGTGGCTCGCTGACGCACCGGGCGTCCTCGATCCCCTGGATCCGGTTGATTTTCTCCAGGAAATCCGCCATCGGGCCGCGCTCGAGCGGCACCTCGGCCAGGGCGCGCTCGCTTTCCTGATATTCATCCAGACCCTCACTCTGGAACACGCGCTCGGCCGAATCATCGGCCAGGACCCCATCGAAGTCAAAGGCGATACGCAGGTCCGAGTCCCCGTCGTCAGGGACAGATCGGCCCACGACATGCCCCGCCGCAAACCCCAGCTCGGTCGCCTCGCGCACGTCGGCCTCGTTCGCGGAAAGGAACAGGGACATCTTCAACGGTCCCATATAGAGGTAGGGCGCGTGGCCCTGCATGAAGATCGCGCGCGTGATGTCCAGGCCGTGGCTCTGGACCGACCGCATGACGCGCATCCCAGTCTCCGGGTCGTTGCGCGAGAGGATGACGACCTCGACGAGGCGCTCGGTCTCCGACAGGGCGTTCAGGTCCAGGAGGCGCCGTATAAAGGGGAAGGCGACGCCGGGTGCGAGCACGTCATCCAGGTGCTCACGCTGATACGCCCGGTACTGCTCTTCCCCTTGCTCGCGAAAGACTGCGTCCGACTCTGCCAGGTCAAACAGTGCGCTGGACGCAACCCCAATGACGAGGGCACGCTCCAGGTCCAGACTCTCACCCACGATACGTTCCTTCCACTCACGCCAGGCACCTCACCCGACGCCGCCAGAGTAAAAGGAGGCGTGCACATCTGCGTCCCAGCCTGGGCCTCGTCCTTTATCGACGAGGCCGTGGCCGTGCCTCGCGCACCAACAACACGCGCAAGAAACCAAGGAAAAAACACCATATCATAATGCCGTACTCACTCTTGTGAGGAGCGCCTAATTTTGTGTAGTATCTCCCTCATAATCCCTGACATGCGAGAGGACACAATGAAGACACGCCTCGCCACGCTGACCGCGATCCTGACCACCGCTGCCCTGGCCCTCACTGCCTGCGCGGGCAGCTTCGGCTCCACCGCCCAGTCACAGACCACCACCCCGGACGCATCGTCAACACGCACGATCACCGACCACGCGGGCAACGAGGTCGTCCTGCCCGCCACGATCACCCGCGTCGCCATCGACCAGATCCCCATCGAATCCACCTACCTGGCCTACTTCGACGGCAAGGCCCCCTACCTGGTGGGCATGAGCGCCGCCCGTGTGAAGGCCATGAGCCAGACGATCGCCGCCGAGATGGCGCCCGACATGATGCAGGTGGACACCAGCTACTACGACAAGGGCGAGCTCAACGCCGAGGCCCTGCTCAACCTGGACGTCGACGTCGTTTTCTACAACGCCTTCAACAAGGAACACGGCGAAATGTTCCGCAAGGCGGGCATCCCAGCCGTCGGTTTCACAACGATGGGGAACCCGTCGGAGACGTACACGGAGTGGATGGAACTCCTCGAGGACGTCTTTAACGAGGATGGCCATATGGCTGACAAGATCACGCTCGGCAAGGATCTGGTCGCCGACGCTCGCGCGCGCACCGCGAAGGTGCCCGAGGACCAGCGCGTCTCGACGATGGTGCTCATGGGCGCGGCCGACGGCCAGCTCGCGGTCGCGGGCGGAAAGGACGGCTGGTTCACCAATGAATGGGCCGACTCTCTGAATTACACGAACGTCTCGAGCGACACGGACACCTCGCATACGCCGGTCACCTTCGAGCAGGTCCTCACGTGGGATCCCCAGGTCCTCCTCGTCACCGGCAAGGGCATGTCGAACATGACGGCGAACTCCGTCTTGACGAACTCGGTGCAGGGCGTGGACTTCTCGACCCTCAGCTCCGTGAAGTCCGGCCGCGTCTACTCCACCGGCCTGGGTATGTGGAATTGGTTCACCCCGAACCCGGATGCCCCCATTGTCGCCAACTGGATCGGCGCGTCCCTGTACCCGGAGCAGTTCTCCGACGTTGACCTCGTGTCGATGACGAAGGACTACTACCAGAAGATGTACAACTTCACGCTGACGGACGAACAGGCCCGCACGATTATCAACCCCGACACCGCGTCCTAACACCTGTCCCCGGCCTCGTTTTTCCCTTCGACGAGGCCGGGGTCCCTTGTGCGGTGAGACGCCCAGTAAGTGTCGGGAAGAGGACATCATGGCATCTGTGTTGACCAAGAATGGGCGGCTGCGCGTGTGGGTGGTCCCCACGCTGGTCGCCCTCATCGTCGCGTGCGCGGCGGCGGCCATGTTGATTGGTCGTTTCTCCGTGTCTCTGGAGGACGTGGTCGCGGCGCTGCGCGCGAGGTTTTGGGGCGGACCATCGGTGTCGCCCCGCATCAACTCAGTCGTGTTTGACCTGCGGGCACCGCGCATCATCGTGGCGATCCTGATCGGCGGGGGCCTATCCGTCGCGGGTGCCTCCTTCCAGTCGCTCTTCTCCAACCCCCTGGCCACGCCGGACACCCTGGGCGTCGCGGCGGGCACGTGCGTCGGCGCGGTGATCGCTCTGCTGCTGGACTGGAACCTGATCGGCGTGCAGGCCGCGGCCCTTGCGGCGGGCCTGGCGACGATGGCTTTCACGACGGCTATTTCGCGCACGCGCACGGGCGCGTTCAACGTCATCACGCTCGTGCTCGGCGGCGTCATCGTCTCCGCCCTGGCGAACGCGGTCCTCTCGCTCCTCAAGCTAACGGCCGATCCGACGAGTCAGCTCCCCGAGATCACCTACTGGCTCATGGGTTCACTCGCCGCGGTCACCTACCACCAGATCGCGCTGGGCGCACCCTTCATCATCGCAGGTGTCGTCGTCATCGTGGCACTGCGCTGGCAGCTCAATATTCTCTCCCTTTCAGAGGATGAGGCCCGCTCAGCCGGCGTGAACGTCTCCCTCATGCGCGCCGTCCTCATCATCGCCTCGACGGTCATCACGGCCTCGGTCATTTCGATGTGCGGCCAGGTCGGTTGGGTCGGCTTGCTCGTGCCACACTGCGCGCGCATGCTGTGCGGACAGAACAACCGCGCGGTCATTCCGGTCTCACTGCTGCTCGGGTCGGCGCTCATGATCGTCATCGACACGCTCGCACGCTCCCTGTCGGCCTCGGAAATCCCCATTTCGATCCTGACGGCCATCATCGGTGCGCCCTTCTTCATCGTGCTGCTGCGCCGGACGGGAGGAGCGCGATGATCAGTGTCGAAAACGCGACCTTCACCTATCCGGGTGCCCCCTCCCCGATCCTGACGAACGTGTCCTTCGAGGTGCCCGAGCGCTCGCTCTTGGCGATCCTGGGACCCAACGGCGCGGGAAAGACGACGCTGCTGCGCACCATGATCGGCCTGCAGAAGTGGGATAGCGGCCGCACGCTCATCGACGGCACCCCCATTTCGTCGATGTCGACCCGGGCGCTGGGCCGTGTCCTGTCCTACGTGCCGCAGGCCCGCAACGCCTCCAACGTGGCGCTCACCGGCCTCGAAATGGTGATGGTCGGGCGAGCCCCGCATATGCGCACCCTCGCTCAGCCCGGCGCGCGCGAGGAGCGCATGGCCCGCGACGTCCTCGACGAGGTGGGCGCCTCCCACCTGGCCGAGATGCCCTGCGCGACCATGTCGGGCGGCCAGTTCCAGATGATCCTCATCGCCCGAGCGCTCGTCGCCGACCCACGCGTCCTCGTGCTCGACGAGCCGGAGACCGGCCTCGATTTCCGCAACCAGCTCATCGTCCTGGGACTCCTCGAGCGCCTCGTGAGGGACCGAGGCCTCGCCGTTATCATGAACACGCACTACCCGGCGCACGCCCTGCGCATCGCGGACCAGGTCGCACTCTTCTCCTCCACGCACGAGGCCGTGGTCGGTCCGGCGTCCTCCGTGATGAACACGGATACCCTCGCGAGCGTCTTCGGGGTGGACGTGGCGATCGGGAACGTGACCTTCGAGGGTGAGGACGTGCAGGCTATCGTTCCGGTTCGTCTCACCTCAACAAACTAACCTGCCGCCACAGACGATACTTGGTCACGTTTTCGCAGGTCAGACACATTTTGCGTCGAAGTGCGGTACCGTAAGAGTGTGATTCCACACGCTGTGCGCGGGTGTGTGAGAGACGCCGGGGCGCGCGGGCGGGATCGCGTCGGTTTCCGCAGGCGAGACCGACCGGTGCCCCAGCGTTGGGGCGAACACGAAGGAGGGTCCATGGCTACCGGAACCATTAAGTGGTTCAACGACGCCAAAGGCTTCGGGTTCATCACTCCCGATGACAAATCTGGCGACATCTTCGTGCACTATTCAACCATTATCGGCCAATCTGGGCGCCGCACTCTTCTTGAGGGCGAGAGGGTCGAATATGAGGTGATTGAGGGACCCAAGGGTCTCCAAGCCATGAATGTGGCACGAACCGAGTGACATTGTGTGCCCGGGTGGATCATCCACTCGGGCACACGTGCATGAAGCGACATATTCATCGGAACCCTATTTTTTGACGTCGCAGCCATCCTCGAAAGACTCTTGACGCGGCGTCTGTGCACTCCCTAACAAGCACTTGTGCGGTATAGACCATGCGGTTATTTGCGCGTAGAATTGGTGATGCACCAACGGGGGCGACAACACGTCGGCCCCGTTTTTTGATGCAGAGCCGCCCACCCGGGCGGCGCGGGCCAAGAGGCCCACACAACACGCTGGCGTGCGGGGCGCGCTTCGCGCATCCGTGCGAAGACACTCACAAGGAGAACCTCATGAACCAGATCGTCAAGGCTGAAACCGCCCCCACCATGAGCCAGGCCACCACCTCGGCCTCCGTCTTCATCGCCCTCGTCGTCATCCTCGCCGGCCTCGGCATGGCCGCCGCCCTCCAGGTCGGCTCGATCGCTTCCGCTGTTCTCGCTGTCGTCGTCGCCCTGACTGCTCTGATCGTCTCCCCCGCGCTCCTCTCGATCGCTCGCACGCGCGCCTGAGACACTGCGGGGCGCGTGAGTTCCGCGCGCCCCTCCCCTGCCAGCGTGGCACCACCGAGGTGCCGCGCTTTTTCTTTACATAAACACTCGCCTCAACAATAAGGGCGATATGACAAGCGGCGATTATGGCTCCGACATGCGCATATTGACCATCTGATAGAAGGATTGCCAATTCCTGACAAGCATGACACAATGCACAGTTAACTTCCTGTCTGCGAAAGGTGTCAACAATGTCAAACCCTCACTACGGCGGCCAGTTCGGTCAGCCGGGGAACACCGGCCAATTCCAGGGCCAAGTTCCCCAGCCCAGTCAGCAATTCCAGGGTCAGATGCCCCAGCAGGCGGGTTTCAACGGCCAGATGCCCCAGGCTCCCCGCAAGAAGAACAACAAGGCAACGGCGTTGATCGCCGCGATCGTCGCCGCAGTCCTGGTCATCATTGGCGGCGGCGCGTTCGCCCTCGCCCACTCGCTCTCCACCTCCGGCGGTTTCGCCAGCCCCACCGCGCTGGCCAACTCCATTAATTCGGCGTTCGGCTCCAATAAACTGACGTCGCTGGCCACGGCCCTGTCGCCCTCGGAGCTGAAGGCAGCAACGACCTGGCAGAAGGATTACAAGGCCAACGGCAAGGCCGACTGGTCGAAGCTGGTGAGTCCCGAGGCATTGGCCGACTACATCGGCCAGATCGACCTCAGCAAGTCCACCATCGAATATACGGTCGACGAGAAGTCGGAGAACCTGAGCCTCATCACGATCACGAAGTGGGAAGGCGAGGTCACCATCAAGCCGGAACTCGTCGATAAGATTCGTCAGAACTACGAGAAAGCCAAGGGCGAGAAGCTCACGGCAAACGAATCCTCGATGCTCGACGACATGAAGTCCTCGCTCTCGAAGGAATCCACGTTTAGTGGCAACATCCTGGGTCAGCTCGATCTCGACACGCTGACGATCGTGTCCGTGAAGGAAGACGGCAAGTGGTACATCTCCCCGGCGATGACGATGGCCGAACAGATGTACCCGACCAGCTCCATCCGTCCCAACTACGACGCTGACTTCACCGATGTGAAGGGGGCTTCCTCCGCCGAGGAGGCCGTCTCTGGCCTGGTTGACGCCCTGCGTAACGGCGCCGGCATGGGTGACAAGGACTTCTACCGCTACCTTGACCTGCCCGAGCGCCGCATTGCCGCGGTCTACGGAGGCACTGGCTCCGGCTCGGACATGAACATCGGCGCAGGTATCCAGGTGCACTGGGGTCTGACCTCCACGAAGGTCACCGACGGCGCGATCGTCGGCTTCGGTACGACGTCCATCACCTTCGACGGCGACTACAAGGTCGATTTCAACAACGACACGGTTACCGTCGGTTTCCCCGATTTTAGCTCCAGCTACGGCTCGTCCAACAAGAACACGAGCAGCCAGTCTCAGAACCTGACTGTTCGCTTCACGGAGGGTCTGGTCAACCCCGAGCGCCTCGGCGTGTTCACGGTGAAGGACAAGACCGGCTGGCACGTGTCCTTCATTCGAACTGCGGGCAACCTGAACCTGCTGGAAGCGACTGACGACGCGGTCAACCAGGCCGTCGATGGCATGAGCAGCTCCTTCGGCTACGGTTCCGACGTCTCGGCTGACGAAATGCGCGACATGGCAACGACCAACAAGCCGGTCGGCGCGATGCTTGTCATCGCGTGGAACTTCATGAAGAGTCTCAACTGACGTTTGCACGCGCGCGAGGGGGGCGGGAATCCGACAGGGTTCCCGCCCCCTCACCCATCCACAGCACAGACGCCGCGGCGCGGTTAGCTACTCGGGCTGAGCCGCAGCGGCGGCCTGCGCGGCGGCCGGAGCCGCGGCGGCAATGGCCTCCAGCTCCGCCTCGCCGTGAGCCCCGGACACGAACCACACCTCGTACACCGAGGGCGGCAGGGCCACGCCCGAGGACAGGAAGGAGTGGAAGAAGGGAGCGTAACGCCACGCCTCCTGGGCGCGCGCCTGGTCGTAGTCGTACACGCCCGAGGCTGCTGCGGCCTCGCCGAACATGACGGAGAACAGCGACCCTGTGCGCTGGACGCGGTGCGCGACGCCGGCAGCGCTGAGCGCGTCCGACACGATCGTGCTGATCTCCTGCGCCGAGGCATTGACGCGGTCGTACACGCTCTGATCGGCCAGTTCGAGGGTGCGCAGGCCAGCGGCCGTGGCCAGGGGATTGCCCGAGAGGGTGCCCGCCTGGTAGACGGGGCCCAGGGGAGCCAGCAGGTCCATGACGTCCGCGCGCCCGGCCACGGCGGCCAGGGGCATGCCGCCGCCCACGACCTTGCCGAAGGTCACGAGGTCGGGCACCCAGTCGGCGCGCTCGACGGAGGAGGCATCGACGAAACCAGCGCCGTAGCGGCCCGCGGGCGCGCCGTCCACCCACCCGGCCACGGCCTCGAGGCCCCACCAGCCGGCGGGGTCGACGCGGAAGCCGGTGAGGACCTCGTCGAGGATCATGAGCGCGCCGTGCGCGGTGCACAGGCGGCGGATCTCTCGGTTCCACCCGGGGTGGGGCGGGACCGTGCCCATGTTGGCGGGGGCACCCTCGAAGATGACTGCGGCGATACTCTCACCCACCTGCTCGAAGCACGCGCGCAGGGCGTCGACATCGTTGTAGGGCAGGACGATCGTCTGCGCGGTAATGGCCTCGGGGACGCCCGCGGAACCGGGCAGTCCGCCGGTGGCGACGCCCGAGCCGGCGGCGGCGAGCAGGCCGTCGGAATGACCGTGGTAATTGCCGGCGAATTTCACGATGAGGTCGCGCCCCGTGGCACCGCGCGCCAGGCGGATCGCCGTCATCGTCGCCTCGGTGCCCGTCGACACGAAGCGGACGCGCTGCGCGAAGGGCACACGCTCGCGCACAGCGCTGGCCAGCAGCGTCTCAGTTTCGGTGGGTGCGCCGAAAGACAGGCCGCGCGAGGCGGCCTCCTGGACGGCGGAGACCACCTCGGGGTGCGCGTGTCCGAGCAGCGCCGGGCCCCACGACCCGACCAGGTCCACGTAGGAGCGTCCCTCGACGTCGGTGACGCGCGCGCCGCTCGCGCTCGCGATGAAGCGCGGGGTGCCGCCGACGCCGCCGAAGGCGCGCACGGGCGAGTCCACGCCGCCGGGGATCACGGATTTTGCTTGGGAGAATGCGGTTTCGTTAGTGGTCATAGCTACCTTCATCAGGAGTCAGAGGGAACAGCAGGACGGGGACGAGAGCTCAGCGAACCCGACGGGCGACCTCGAGGGCCCAGTAGGTGAGGACGGAATCCGCGCCCGCGCGGAAAATGCCGGTGAGGGATTCGTCGATGACGCGCGTGCGGTCGATCCACCCGTTGGCGGCGGCGGCCTCGACCATCGCATACTCGCCGGACACCTGGTAGGCGGCGACCGGAATATCAGAGGCAGTGGCCACGTCGGCCAGCACGTCGAGGTAGGGGCCGGCGGGCTTGACCATGAGCATGTCGGCGCCCTCGGCCGCGTCAAGCAGCGCCTCAAAGAGGCCTTCGCGTCGGTTGGCGGGGTCCTGCTGGTAGGTGCGTCGGTCGCCCTTGAGCGTAGAGCCAACGGCCTCGCGGAAGGGCCCGAAGTAGGCGGACGCGTACTTCGCGGAGTAGGCGAGGATCGCGACGTCCGCGTGTCCCGCCTGGTCGAGGGCGGCGCGGATCGCAGCGACCTGGCCGTCCATCATGCCCGAGGGCGACACCATGTGCGCACCCGCGCGCGCCTGGGAAATCGCCATCGCCTGGTAGAGCGGCAGGGTCGCGTCGTTATCGACGCCGCCTTCGGCATCGAGGAGGCCGCAGTGCCCGTGGTCGGTGAACTCATCCAGGCAGGTGTCCGCGCACACGACCAGGGCGTCGCCGACCTCGGCGCGCACGGCAGCGAGGCCACGGTTGAGGATCCCGTCCTCCGCCCACGCCTGGGAGCCGATCGCGTCGCGGTGGGAGGGCACGCCGAACAGGTCGATGGCGCCCACGCCGGCTTCGGCGGCCTCGGCTGCGGCCCGGCGCAGCGAGTCGATCGTGTGCTGGTACTGGCCGGGCATTGCGTCGATCTCGCGGGGTTCGTCGATGTCGTCGCGCACGAAGACGGGCCAGATGAGCTTGGCGGGGTCGACGTGGGTTTCGCGCACGAGCGCGCGCATCGCGGGGGTCGAGCGCAGGCGGCGCGGGCGAATCGTCGGGATCGGGGCGCAGTCCACCCCGGCCTCGGCCAGGTAGGAGGTAACGGATTCGGGGACGGTAGTCATGAGTTTCTTTCTTCAGGTACGTCGGCTTGGGCGGGGCGGGTGAGGGCGTCGACGAGGGCGCAGACGATGGCTTCGGGTGTGGGGGACGAGGCCTGGGCTGCGACCGCGATTCCCTGACGCCTGGCGGTGGCGGCGGTGGGCGCGCCGATGGTCACAACCCGAGTTTCGGGGGGCGGCAGGCCGAGGAGCGAGGGGAGGGCGCGTGCCTGGGAGGATGCAGTGAGCACCGCGCCGTCGTAGTACCCCGCGCGGAAATTCTCCGCGATATCTGCGTCAATATCACCAGCGCCCGCGGGGAGAGTGGTGTAGGCGTCGACGGCCTCGACGCTCCAACCGAGGGCGCGTAGCCCTTCCGGCAGCGTATCGGGGGCGAGCGCCGACCTGGGGATGAGGATCGGGCGCGCGCCAGAGTCCGGGGCTGGGAAGTACTGAAGCAGTTCGGCGGCAGACCCGCCACCGGTCAGGTCGGCGCTGACTCCCGCGTGGTCGCTGATCCATCGGGCCGTGACCTTTCCGACGGCGGCGATGCGCGTGCCAAGCGAGCGCGCCCGTGGAAGGGCATCCGCGACGGCACGCGCGGACCTCCAGGAGGAGAATACGACCCACGCGTACTCCCCGTCGATAAGGCGGTCACGGGCCGCGTCGAGCTGCGCGGAGTCCAGCGGCGTCGACACGGTGAGGGCGAGAGCATCCACCCGCGCCCCGGCAAGGCGCAGGGCGCGAGCGATGGCGTCATCGGGTTTGACTCGGGTCAGGAGGATTCGCCGCCCGTTCAGGGGCGCTCTCACGAAAGGTTCGTTCACAATGGGTGCCTCGGCGCTTTCGTCGCCCCCAGGTCGGTGACCTCGGCAGCGCCTCGCTGGAGCAGCTGGCGCGCCACGTCGGCTCCGAGGCGAGCCGCCTCGTCCAGACCAACCGCGTCCGTGAGCGTGAGCGCGCCGCTCGCCTCGACCCGCTCGCGCCCGTCGACGCTCATCACGCGCGCGTCAAGGACGAGAGCTGAGGAGGCCTCGTCCACGCGGGCGAAGGTGCCCACGGGTGCCGCACACCCTGCTCCGAGGGAGGACAAAACAGCGCGCTCGGCGCTGGCCGCGAGGGCGGTCGGCCGGTGGTTGAGGGAGCCCAGGAGGGTGCGAAGGAGCGGGTCCGGCTCGTCGCGCGTTTCGATGGCGAGGGCACCCTGCGAGGGGGCGGGCATCATGATGGTGGGGTCGAGCACGTCGGTGGCGTGGGCGTCGAGGCCGATGCGCCGCAGCCCGGAGAGGGCGAGGACGACCGCATCGAGGCGATCACCCGTGCCGAGTGCGGAGGGCGCGGTGCCCGCGTCGGCACCCAGGTCGATGCCACGCACGCGCGAAAGCCGCGTGGGGACGTTGCCGCGCAGGTCGCACACGCGCAGGTCGGGGCGCACGGCGAGCACCTGGGCGGCGCGCCTGGGCGATCCCGTGCCGACGAGCGCGCCCTCCGGCAGGGATGCCAGGGTTGCCCCGTCGGCCGCGCACAGTGCGTCGCGGGGGTCTTCGCGCTGCGGGATGGCCGCGATGCGCAGCCCCGGCGTGGGGGCAGTGGGCAGGTCCTTGAAGGAGTGGACGGCCAGGTCACACTCCCCCTGAAGGAGGGCGAGCCGCAGCTGCGCGGCGAACACGCCCACTCCACCGAGCGCGGCCAGGGGTGCCGCGGAGACGTCGCCGTGCGTGCGCACGACCTCCAGCTGAACGCGCACGTCCTCGCCGAGGCGAGCCCCGGCCTCCTCGATCGCCCGCGCGACGGTGGTGGATTGGGCGAGCGCCAGGCGCGATCCCCTGGTTCCCAGAACGAATGTCCGCGTGGTCATAGCAGTCCTTTCGCGCCCGCGCGGGCGTGGGAGACGACGGATGCGATGCCGGTTCCGGCGACCCAGGCGCCCGTGAGAGCCACACCGCCCAGGCCCCGCACCTGCTCCTCGAGCGCGTTCATGCGGGCGCGATACTCGGGGGGCAGGGGCGGGAGCGTGCCGTTCCAGCGGGCGAGCAGGTGATCGGTGACGGCCTCGGGCGCAATGTCCACGCCGGTGAGCGTGCGGATGTCGCGCAGGGCGCCTTCGACGGTGACGTCGGGTTCGGTCTCGCCGAGGCGCCCGTAGGACAGGCGCAACAGGTGAGTGTGGGGCGCACACTGGTCGGCAAGCCACGGCCACTTGACATTGAGGTGGGACAGGGCCTTGGCCGCCACGGGCCGCTCGTCGGCGGGGGCGGGTGCGACCAGGAGGCCCTGGGAGACGGGCGCGTCATCCAGCTCGGGGGCGCGTACAGCCAGGGTGAGGCGCGCGATGGGCGCTCCCTCGGGAACGCTCACATCGGGCACGAGGCCTGGGATGCGCGCCTCGGTCACCAGGCGCAGGGCGGCGCTGGCACTACAGGCGAGGACGAGGCGCTGAGTCGTGACGCTCACGCCCGGGCCGGCCGGCACGGGTTCGGCTCCGGGAGTCGGCCCGGGCTTGGTCGGCCCACATTCGAGGACCCATCCAGAGGCCTCGCGAGCCATCGCAAACGCACCCGTGCGAGTCAGGACTGTTCCCCCGGCCTCTTCGATGGCGGTCCGCAGCGCGTCAACGAGGACGAACATGCCTCCTTCGACGCAGGCTTCGGGGGTGCGGCGCGATCCCGCGGCGGCCAGGCGCGCGGCGACCGCTGCGGCCAGGGACCCGTGACGGGCGGTCTCCGCACGCAGGCCGGGGGCGACCGTGTCAGTCGCCAGCATGGTCGGGTCGGCGGTGTAGATACCCGCGATGATGGGACGCACCGAGCGCTCCAGCACGGCCTGCCCCATGCGCGCGGTCACGAAACCGGCCAGGGTGTCCCCGGCCTCGTCCATGCCGACGCCGCCACCCATCGACTGATCCTTCAGCGCCCGGCGCACCCCGGCCTCGCCGAGGACGCTCGCGCAGTCGGGTGCGTCCGGGTGGGCCGGGATACCGAGGAACGAGTCGCGCAGGAAGGGGCGCAGCTCCCAGCCGCCGCGCAGGGCGGGAGCATACAGGCGGGCGCCCGAGCCAGCGGGCTCGACTGAGGTCAACCCCAGGGCGTCCACGATCGACGAGGTGTCGGTGCCGCGCACGACGTACGTTTCCGCGCCGAGGTCCACGTCCACGTCGCCGACCGTGCCTCGGGCGATGAGGCCGCCCAGGTAGCCGCGCGCCTCGATGAGGAGGGGGCGCACGCCCGCGCGGGCCAGTTCCCACGCGCTCACGAGGCCGGCGATGCCTCCGCCGACGACGACCGCGCCGGGGTGGGTGGGGATGGCATCAGGCGCGCTCATCGAGCATCACCCAGCTCGTGCACCAGCTCGACGATGCGCGTCAGAACGTCGGGGTCGGTCGTGGGCGGCACGCCGTGCCCGAGGTTAAAGACGTGACCGGGGGCGGAGCGCCCCGCGTCGAGAATATCTCGAACAGCCTGTTCGATAACGGGCCACGGGGCCTGCAACAGCGCGGGGTCCAAGTTTCCCTGCACGGCCTTTCCGGGCACCTGGGCGATGGCCCACGACAGGTCCGTCTTCCAGTCGACACCCACGCAGTTCGCGCCGACCTCGGCCATGTCGGCCAGGATCGGGGCACTGCCCGTCCCGAAGTGGATGAGCGGGGCGCGCTCGCCGGTCACGGGACTAACGGCACCGGCGACGCGCTGCGCGACCATGCGCGAGTACGGCGCAACGGATTCGCGATAGGTACGAGGCGAGAGGGACCCCACCCACGAGTCGAAGAGCTGCACGGCGCTGGCCCCGGCCTCGATCTGAGAGGTGATGAAGTCGGCGCTCACGCGCGCGCACCAGCTCATAAGGGCGTCCCACGCGCCCGGGTCGGACGCAGCAAGAGTCCGCGCAGCCATGTGATCGCGGGAAGGACGCCCCTCAACCATGTACGCGGCCAGAGTGAAGGGGGCACCACCAAAGCCAATGAGGGGTGTGGAGTCCAGCTCTCGCACCGCCGTCGCGACGCCGTCACGCACCGCCTGAGCCCCTTCGGCGCAGTCTCGCGCACGCCCGGCGGAGTCGGTCCAAGACCCCTCGCCGTAGCGATGGCTCAGTAGTTCGTCGATGCTCTCGCGCGTGCGATAAGGATGGTCGAGGATCGGGCCGACACCCGGCTCAATCTCGACACCCACCCCGGCCAGGCGCAGGGGGACCATGATATCCGAAAAGAAGATACCCGCGTCCACGCCGTGGCGTCGCACGGGCTGCACCGTCGCCTCGGCGGCCACGTCGGGGCGCAGGCAGGCCTCGAGCATGGGCAGGCCGACGTCGGCGCGCAGCTGGCGGTACTCCGGCAGGGAGCGTCCGGCCTGACGCATGAACCACACGGGCGTGGACCCGCGTTGCCCGGTCAGGGCGCTCAGCAGCGGAGGCGTCGTCATGTGTCTCCCTTAATTTAATGATGTTTTCATGCGTTAATTCACGCATTTCCGTTGTTTTCCAGTCTAGTTCAAGACAATTTCTCGTACGCCACAAAAGCGCGGAATGACAGGCCCTGAGACCGATTTATCCGCGCGAGATAGCCATTTATTGAGGCACAATTGCAAAATGACAGGGCGTCACCAACATAAATCGCCTCTCGGAGCTGCTGTCACGAATCGTGTGCCTTTAAATGGACGCGTTGTGACTATTCATGTGCTTTCCGCGGACCACCGTTACGCCCCCCTCGACGATATCGCCCGACTCTCCGGCGCGACCGACCTCGGCCCCACGCTCATGCGCTCGCTGACGCAGGTGCGCGGAGTCATGGTCCTGCGCACGTGTAACCGCGTCACCATCTACGTCGACGCCCCGACCTCGGCCGACCCCCACGCACTCAAGGACGCGGTGGAGTGCGAACTCGCCCAGGCCTCGCACACCCCGCGCGAGGACGTGCAGCTGCGTCACCTGTGGGGCCGCGACGGCCTCGTCGATCTTTTCGCGACGGCATCCGGGCTGGAGTCCATGGTCATCGGCGAGCGCGAGATCGCCGGGCAGATGCGCCGAGCCGCGCGCGCCGCCTGGGAGGACGGGACCCTGAGCTGCGACCTGGGACGCGCCGCCGAGCGGGCGTCGGCCACCTCGCGCCGCGTCGCCACCGAGACCGGGCTGGCGGGGGCGGGACGCTCGGTCGTCGCCGTCGGCTTGGACATGGCGGCAGCTCACCTGGGGCCGTGGGAGGCCACCCGCGTGCTCATCGTCGGCACGGGCGCCTACGCGGGGGCGACCGTCAGCGCCCTGAGCGCGCTCGGCGCATCCGACGTGTCCGTCTACTCGACGTCTGGGCGCGCCCGCGAATTCGCCCAGGGACGAGGCATCGGCTGGGTCGAGTCCGCAAGCCTTCCCGTCGCTCTCAAGCGCTCCGACCTGGTGGTGACCTGCCGGGGACTCGGAAGCGCCGTCCTGACCCGCGACATGGCTACGGCCTCCGGGTGCACCGTGGTCCTGGACCTCGCGCTCATGCGCGACGCGGAAAGCTCTGTCTCCTCACTGCCGAACGTGACGCTTATCGACCTGCCGACCATCCAGGCGTCGGTCCCGGCTGCGGATGCCGACGCACTGACGCGCGCCCGTGCCATCATCGACGAGGAGGTCTCCTCCTTCGAGCGCGGCCTTGGCGCACGCTCCATGGACCCCGTCGTGCGGCACCTGCGCTCGCGCGTCTTCCGCATCGTCGAGGAGGAGATCGACCGCCTTGGCGATGCTCCCCTCTCGACCGAGGACGCGGCCCGAGCACTACGCCACCTGGCAGCGCGCCTTATCCACAACCCGACTGTGCTCGCGCGCCGGGCGGGTGAGGAGAGCCAGCAGGAACGCTACCTGGAGGCCCTGAGCGTGGTCCTCGGCATCGACGAGGCCTCCCTGACCTCCGGCGATCAGGCAGGTGGTCACGCATTCTCATCAGGTGACCATGACCGTCCCGTCGAGGGCCGCTGCCCACACGATGTTCATACACTGGGTGCATGAGCAGCCAGAAGAACGAACCGCGCGCACTTGCCCTCGGCGTCGCCGTCTATATCATCTGGGGTTTCTTTCCCCTGTACTTTTCGCTGCTCTCCCCCGCCGGTGCCGTCGAGGTGATCGTCCACAGGGCGGTGTGGGGCCTGTTTTTCTGCTTGGTTGCGCTCGCTGTGACGAGGTCGCTGGGGAAGGTGCGCGCGCTGATCGCCGACCGGGGAGCCCTGTGGCGCCTGGCGGTCGCGGGCGCGCTCGTCGTCGTCAACTGGTCGGTGTACGTGTACGCGGTCCTCTCGGGGCACACGACGGACGCGGCGATCGGTTACTTCATCAACCCGCTGGTGACGATTGCTCTGGGTCTGATCGTGCTGCGCGAGCGGGTCACGCCAATCCAAAAGATCGCTCTCGCGCTGGGTGTCGTCGCCGTCGTCATCCTCGTTGTCGGCCAGCGCGCGGTTCCGATCGTCTCGCTCACACTTGCCCTGACGTTTGGCCTGTATTCGCTTGTGAAAAAGAATGTCGCCGGGCGGGTTGATCCGCTGGCGGGCATGGTGATTGAGACGGCGGCGGTCTCTCCCTTCTTGCTCGGTTACTACGCGTATCTGGCGGCCACGTCCGCCACGTCCTTCCACGCGATCGCCTCTTCCGACGAGGCCGGGGTGTCCTGGCCCCTTCACCTGGCCCTCTTGGTGGGCGCGGGTGCGCTGACGATGATCCCGCTCATCATGTTTGCCTCGGCGGCGCGAGGCCTGACCCTGGGGACGATGGGTTTCCTACAGTACCTGGGACCCACCCTGCAGCTCCTCGTCGCCGTGTTCATCTTCCACGAGACAGTACCGATGTTCCGTTGGATCGCGATGGGCGTCGTGTGGGTGGCGCTGGCGTGCCTGAGCGCCGACTGGCTGCTCTCTTCCGTGCGCGCTAAGCGCCTGGCGCGCGCGGCGCACCGAGACTGAGGCAACGCCTGGGCGGACCACCCGGCGGCACTAAGCTCCGCCCGATGGGAGGCTGCCGCGGGGCCTTCAGGGCCTGGTCCCACTGGTGCGGAGGGCGCCGGAGGGCCCGAAGGCGCCCAGAACACCAGCGGAGCACACCAAGTACCGCCCGATTGGAGGACGCCGCGGGGCCTGCAGGGCCTGGCCGGGCTTCGAGACGACGCGCCGAGCGAAGCTCGCGGCGCGGACGGCGAGCGGGCGGGCAGGCCCCGCGGCGGTCGGAGATCAGGCGGGCGGCCGGGCCCGAAGGCGCCCGGAACACCAGCGGAGCACACCAAGTACCGCCCGATGGGAGGCCGCCGCGAGGCCTTCAGGGCCTGGTCCCACTGGTGCGGAAGGCGCCCGGAACACCAGCGGAGCACACCAAGTACCGCCCGATGGGAGGCTGCCGCAACCCCGCCGGTGTGAAGGGCGCCGGAGGACAGGGCTGCGGTGCCCGTGGGTGGCGGCAGGGCCTGGCCGGGCTTCGAGACGACGCGCCGAGCCGAAGGCTCGCGGCGCGGACGGCGAGCGGGCGGGCCGCCGCCCACGGGCACACAAAGCAGCGCGGCGAGCGAACTGCCTCTACTCTCCGCCGACGCCGGGTTCTGGGCGTCCCGTGTAGTTGACGAAGCGCGCCATGTCGCCCTGGAAGAGGGCGGTGACGGTCGCGGTCGCGCCCGCGCGGTGCTTGGCGACGATGATGTCGGCTTCGCCGGGGCGGTCTTCCTTGTCGTAGTAGTCGGGGCGGTGCAGCAGGATAATGATGTCGGCGTCCTGCTCGAGTGAGCCGGATTCACGCAGGTCGCTCATCATGGGTTTGCGGTCGGTGCGGCCCTCGGAGTTTCGGTTCAGCTGTGAGACTGCGATGACTGGGATGTCGAGGTCCTTGGCCAGGAGCTTGAGGTTTCGGGACATCGCGGAGACTTCCTGCTGGCGCGACTCGACTTGGCGGCCGCTTGTCATGAGCTGGAGGTAGTCGATGACGACGAGGCCGAGGTTTTCTTGTTGCTTGAGGCGGCGGCACTTCGAGCGGATTTCGGAGATGGTGATGTTTGCGGAGTCGTCGACGTACAGGGGGGCTTCGCTCATGCGTGAGGTGGTTTCGGCGACCTTGCGCCAGTCGACGTCGCTCATTTTGCCGGCCTGCATCTTGGACAGGCGCACGCCGGATTCGGCGGAGAGCATGCGCATGGCGATTTCCTGCGAGCTCATTTCCAGTGAGAAGATCAGCGAGGTGATGCCGTGTTTCATGGAGGCGGAGCGGCAGAAGTCTAGGGCGAGCGTAGATTTGCCCATGGCGGGTCGGGCGGCGACGATGATCATTTGGCCGCCGTGCAGGCCCTGGGTGAGTTCGTCGAGGTCGGTGAAGCCTGTGGGCACGCCGTTGAGTTTGCCTTTGTTTTTCTCGATTTCTTCGAGTGTGTTGAGGACGTCTGAGCTCATTTGGTTCATGGACACGTAGTCGCTGGTTTCGCGTCCGTCGGAGACGGCGTAGACCTCGGCCTGCGCCTGGTCGACGATTTCGTCGACGTCGCCGCCGGCGTCCGCGTAGCCGAGCTGGACGACGCGCGTGCCCGCGGTGACGAGGCGGCGCATGATGGCGCGTTCGCGCACGATGCGCGCGTAGTAGGCGGCGTTGGCGGCGGTGGGGACGGAGGCGATGAGGGTGTGCAGGTAGGCGGCGCCGCCCACCTTTGAGAGGACGCCTGTGCGCTTGAGTTCGCCGGCGACGGTGATTGCGTCGGCGGGTTCTGCGCGGCCGTTGAGTTCGACGATGGTGTTGAAGATGGTCTCGTGGCTGGGCTGGTAGAAGTCTTGGCCGCGCAGCATTTCGGAGACGACGTTGGCGGCCTCGGTTGTCAGCATCATGGACCCGAGGACGCTCATCTCCGCGTCGATGTCCTGTGGGGGGACGCGGTCGAACTGGTCGTCGGGCATCGTGATCCTCTCGGGTCTGTGGGTGTGCGGTGACGAGGCCTGGGCCGGGTTCTCGGGGTTGCTCGCGCCCGGTGAGCCTGTGGATACAGAGCCGTCAGGCGAAGACTAACGCGTCGTCGTCAATCGCGCGACCGGCGCTGTGCACGGGCATGTGCACATATTGTGGATAACCTGTGCGCAACGCCGATTATCCCTGTGCACAGAGAGTAATGACCGCCCTGTCAGGGCAGATATGCTCATCACAGTCACATCATTGTGATTCATTGGGGCGTCTAGAATTTCCATGTGCACAGTTATCCACAGGCCTGTGCACATGTTGTGGATAAGAAGTGGAGCGTGTAATGAGCAGCAATCGTGACTGGGTGAACCAGACGTTGGGCGACCCGGATGAGGCCACCCCGGCCTCGTCGATGCCGACGATCACGACGGGCAAGATCCTCGCGCTGGCCTTGCCGTCGCTGGGCGCTCTGATCGCCGAGCCGCTGTTCACGATCATCGACTCGACGATGGTTGGCCACCTGGGCACGCCGCAGCTGGCGGGCCTGGGCGTCGCTTCCACGGTCTTGAACACGGCGGTTGGGCTTTTTATCTTCCTGGCCTATTCGACGACGTCCCTGACGGGGCGTCACCTGGGGGCGGGGCGGCGTGACCTGGCGCTGCGCTCAGGGATCGAGGCTATGTGGCTGGCGGGAGGCATCGGCGCGGTTGCCGCGATCCTCCTGGCTGCCTTCGCTTCTCCCCTGCTCACCTGGCTGGGTGCCGACGCTGCGACCTTGCCGCACGCCCTGGCCTACCTGCGCTCTTCAGCGCCGGGCTTGATCGGCATGTTCGTCGTCCTGGCGGCCACGGGTACCCTGCGCGGGCTCCAGGACACGCGCACTCCGCTGATCGCGGCCTCTGTGGGCGCGGCCTTCAATGCGGTGGCGAACTGGGTGCTTATGTACCCGCTCGGGCTGGGGGTCGCCGGATCCGGCCTGGGTACGGCGCTCACGCAGACGCTCATGGCGCTCTTTCTCGGCGGGATTATCGCGCGAGCGGCCCGCCGCGAGGGTGTGAGCCTCAAGCCCTCCATGTACGGACTTTTCGCCTCGGCCGCCGAGGGGACCCCACTCCTTATCCGAACGATCACGCTGCGCGTCGCTCTCCTCGCGACCCTGAGCGCCGTCACGTCGATCTCCACCCAGGCCCTGGCCGCCCACCAGATCGTGTGGACCCTGTGGAGCTTCGCCGCCTACGTCCTCGACGCCCTCGCGATTGCCGCTCAAGCACTGGCCGGCTTCGCGTCGGGCACGGGCCAGCGCGGTGCCATGCAGCCACTCCTGCGCACCCTGAGCCGCTGGGGGCTCGGCTTCGGCGCGGTCGTCGGCGTGGTGCTCGCCCTCACCGCACCGTGGATGAGCCGCATCTTCACAACCGACTTGACAGTCATCGACTACGCGACCACCGCGATCATCGTCAGCGCATTCTTCCAGCCCGTCGCCGGCTACGTATTCCTCCTTGACGGCATCCTCATCGGGGCGGGCCACGGGCGTTACTTGGCCGCAGCCTCCCTCCTCAACCTTGCCGTGTACGCGCCCGTCCTGTGGCTTATCGCCCACTCCTCCGTGCTCGCCAGCTCCCCCGCGCTCGCCCTTGCGCTCGTCTGGCTCGCCTACTCCGCGGTGTACACGGGTATGCGGGCCTTCACCAACGGGTACGCGGCGCGCACACTCTGAGCTCTGATCTTCGACGAGGCCTGGGCGGGCTTCGCCCCTCACGCCCGGTTCGCGCTACTGCGGGTGTCCAGCGGAGGCGGCCGGGGCCTCGTCCCCCGATCGAGGCATCGGCGCGCTCAGCGGCCCCTCTTGAGCGGCCACGGCCTCGTCCCAAGAACCCAGTCGTGACCGGAAACGCCCTGGCGAACAGGCCTCCGCCCGTGTAGAATGAGCAGCTGGACTGTCCGCACCCGTGGACGGCCCAGCAGGCCCCTCCAGGGGCCATACGCAACGCCCTCCTGTCACGGACCGTCCGTGACCGCAGAGACCATAGGAGGTGGGAACCAACGTGCGTAACTACGAACTGATGGTGATCCTCGATCCTTCGATCGACGAGCGCACCGTCGCCCCCACGATGGAGAAGTACCTGGCACCCGTGGCTGCCAATGGCGGCTCCGTCGAGAACGTTGACATCTGGGGCAAGCGTCGCCTTGCTTACGACATCCTCAAGCGTTCTGAGGGCATCTACGTCGTCATCGACATGACCACGACCCCCGAGGTCGCTCTCGAGATCAACCGCCGCATGGGCATCGACGAGACCATTCTCCGTACGAAGCTCCTGCGCCCCGACGCTCACTGAGCCGACACCACCCCTAAGCCCGAGGAGCCGACATGGCCGGAGATACCGTCATCACAGTCATCGGTAACCTGACCGCCGACCCAGAACTGCGGTGGACGCAGTCCGGTGCCGCGGTCGCCGATTTCACGGTGGCCTCCACCCCCCGAACCTACGACCGTAACGCCGGTGAGTGGCGCGACGGCGACACCCTCTTCATGCGCTGCTCCGTGTGGCGCGAGACCGCAGAGAACGTCGCCGAGTCGCTGCGCAAGGGCATGCGCGTTATCGTTCAGGGTCGCCTCACCCAGCGCTCGTACGACACCCAGCAGGGTGAACGTCGCACGGTCGTTGAGCTGCAGGTCGACGAGGTCGGCCCCTCCCTGCGCCGCGCACGCGCGCAGGTCACCCGCACTGCCCCCTCCGGTGGCGGAGGCTACCAGTCCGACAACCGCGGCCAGCAGCAGGGCGGCTACCAGCAGGCAGCCTCCCAGGGCGGCGGTTACGGCGGCGGCCAGCAGGGTGGATACGGCCAGGGCGGCACCAACTACGGTGCCCAGGGTGGTGCCAACTACGGCGCCCCGACCGGCGGCTCCCCCGAGGACCCGTGGCGCACCGCCCCTTCCGGCGGCTCCACGTCCTTCGGTGACGAGCCCCCGTTCTAAAGTCGCGCGCCCCGGCCCCATTGCCGGATAGCGCCACGTCGAAGACACAACGCTTGGGGCGGGATTGCCCGCCCGGATTCACTAGGAGACCATCATGGCGAAGCCCCAACTTCGCAACAAGCCCATCAAGAAGAAGGCCAACCCGCTGAAGTCGGCCAAGATCGAGAAGATCGACTACAAGGACACCGCTCTGCTGCGCAAGTTCATCTCGGACCGCGGCAAGATCCGCGCCCGCCGCGTGACCGGTGTCTCCACGCAGGAGCAGCGCAAGATCGCTCGCGCCGTGAAGAACGCGCGCGAGATGGCTCTGCTGCCCTACTCCACGACCGGCCGCTGATAAGGGAAGGACACAGCTGATATGGCTACCACGAAACTGATCCTCACCCACGACGTTCCGAAGCTCGGCCACGCCGGCGAGGTCGTCGAGGTCAAGGCTGGCTACGCCCGCAACTACCTGGTCCCCCGTGGCTTCGCCACCAAGTGGACCGCTGGCGCCCAGAAGCAGATCGACCAGATCGCCGCTGCCCGCCGCCGTCACGAGATCGCCACGATCGACGACGCCCGCGCCGTGCGCGACACGCTGCAGGCCGGTGTCGTTGAGATCACCGCGAAGGTCGGCAACTCCGGCCGCCTCTTCGGCGCTATCTCCGCTGCTGCGATCGCTGACGCGGTCAAGGAGCAGCTGGGCCAGACCATTGACCGTCGTCGCGTCATCATCGCCTCGCCCATCAAGGCTGCCGGCGACTACACGGTGACCGTCGGCCTGCACGCCGAGGTGTCCGCGAACCTGCGCGTCCGCGTCATCGCCAAGAAGTGAAGGCTTCACGCATCGGTTGATTGACTGAAGGGTTGGCCCCCGCTCGAACGAGTGGGGGCCAACTTTTTGTTTGTCGCGTTGTTTGTCGCGCGCGGGGCGGGTGGCATTGCCGTGCACTCGCATGCTGGGCCCCGTTGAACGCTCATGCGGATACGTTGTGCACTCACGGATAGGTCCTGGCTTCGCGGATAGGTTATTGGCCTATCCGCATGCTCGTAACCTATCCGCACCGTCATTTCCTATCCGGCAATGAAGCCACAGAACACACGCTGAGCGCCTGACACGCATGCGGATACCCGTAGAGGTATCGGCGGGCCGCGAGGGGCGCTCAGGCGCCTCCCACAGGCCTCCGACAGGTACGAGTGCGGGTCCCGAGGAGCTCCTCGGGACCCGCACTATGTGACTACCTACGCGGCAGTAGCAGTCTCATCGAATGTTGCCGCCGCCGTTGTTTCCACCGTTAGCGCCGCCGTTGTTATTGCCGTTGCCGCCACCGTGGTTTCCACCGTTGCCGCCACCGTTGTTGCCGCCGCCGTTGTTTCCACCGTTGCCGCCACCATTGTTGCCGCCGCCGTTGTTTCCACCGTTGCCGCCACCATTGTTGCCGCCGCCGTTGTTTCCACCGTTGCCGCCACCATTGTTGCCGCCGCCGTTGTTGCCGCCGTTCCCGTTTCCGTTCCCGTTGCCGTTTCCGTTCCCGTTGCCGTTTCCGTTCCCGTTGCCGTTTCCGTTGCCGTTCCCGTTGTTGGAATCCCTGGTCGGCTCATCGGAGGGAACTCCCGACTGAATCGGATTGTTCTCAGGCTCGTTCGAAGACTGCGGGGTGTCGATCGTGCTGGTGGGGAGCGGGATGGGCGAGTAGTTCTGACCCGGACGGTTCGAATCGACCTTCCAGGTGAAGTCGCTGCCCGGCAGATTCTTCGTCACAGGCTTCATGTACTTGATCCACACGTCCACCGGCCAGTCGCCGCCATGGAACTGGTCGAGACCACCAACGTCGTCCAGGGGCACCGAGTTACCGAGTTCATCCGACTGGTACATGGACACGGCCGTGACCATGCCGGGCACGAAACCAATGAACTGCGCCGACAACTGGTCGGAAGACGTACCGGTCTTGCCCGCCGTCACCAGGCGATCAATCGCCTGGTCGACATTGTTCGCGGTACCGTCGCCCTTCGTGACGGCCTCGAGGGCCGGCATGATGGACGACACCTCTTCGACATCGAACACGCGGACTGGATCCACGTCGCCGCTGAAGAGCAGCTTGTTGCGGGAATCCTCGACCTTCTTGACGATGTGTGCGCTGACGCGCTCGCCACCGTTCGCGATCGTCGAGTAAGCGGTCGCCAAGTCGATGTTGTGCGGGGACGCCGAACCCAGGACGTTCAGAAGTTCATCGGTCAGGCCAAACGTATCCTCGGGAATACCCGCGTCGACCGCGGCCTGGAGGGTGTTCTTAGGCCCCACGTCGTCGTTAAGGGCCACGTAGGCCGTATTCATCGAATACTCGGTTGCACGCACCAGCGTCACGTTGTCGAAGGAATAGCCACCATCGTTCGCGACGGCCGTATCCAGGCCTTCGAAGTACTGCGGCGACTTACCCGAATAGATGTCATACACCGAGCCTCCCAGGCGCGCATTGGCCAGCAGGGCGAAGGGCTTGAAAGACGAGCCCGCCATCGCGATGTCCTGCGTGACCGCATTCTGCTGACGCTCGTCGAAATCCGGACCCGCGTACTCAGCGAAGATCTCACCAGTGGCCGGGTCCATGGAGGACAGTGCGACGTGCTGATACTTGGGATCCCAGCCACGGATCTTGTTCATGGACTCGGCGGCCTCGACGGCCTCATCCTGGTAGTCCTTGACGATCGTAGAGGTGATGCGCAGGCCGCCCTGGCTGATCTTGTCCTCATCGAACTGGCCGGAGGCCAGCAGCTCGGACTTAACCTGTGCCATCAGGTAGCCATTGGTGCCGGACATGGACTCGCTGTTGAGCGTGTCGGGGTCAATCGTCTCGGGGAACACCGCCGCATCCCTCTGGGCCTGCGTGATCCAGCCGTCCTCCACCATGAGATTCAGGTCGCGCTCCCAGCGCTCCTTCGCCTTCCCGGGGCTGATGGCGGGGTCCCACGCGGAGGGTGCGGGAATAACCGCAGCGATCAGCGCGGCCTCGGACAGGGTCAGGTCGGTTGCACCATGGCCGAAGTAGGCCTGCGCAGCAGCGTCGATGCCGTAGGCACCACGACCGAAGTAGATCGTGTTCATGTAGGCACCGATGACCTCGTCCTTGGACTTTTCACGGTTGATCTTGAGCGCGAGCACGGATTCCTTGAGCTTGCCACCGTAGGTATCCGTGGTCTTACCGACGAAGTATCGCTCAACGTACTGCTGAGTGAGGGTCGATGCACCCTGCCGTGCTCCGCCGCGCAGATTGTTGACGAGCGCGCGGAGGATACCCTTGACGTCAACGCCGGAGTTCGTGTAGAACGTGCGGTCCTCGGAGGCGACGATCGCCTTGGACACGTAGTCGGGAAGCTTGGTCGTGTCGATGATCTGCCTATTGATCTCGCCGAGGCTACCCATCTCGGTCGTGCCGTCCGCGTAGTAGACGGTCGTCTTCTGCGCGAGCGCCAGGTCAGCCGGCGCGGGCACGCTGAGCGTGTTGTACAGGTACAGAAACACGGCCATGCCGATGATAAAAAATCCCAGGAAGACGGTCAGGATTCCAAAGCCGATGCGCTTGGCCCAGCGGAAACGCTTCTTCTTGGGACCCTTCTTGTCACTCGACGAGGCCGTGGCGGCCTTCGTCGATGAGCCGGAGGCATGCGCAGAGTGCGACGGGCGACGCGGGGGCAGGTGTTCCTGCCCGGACGCGCTCTGGCTGCCCGGTTCGACGTTGCCGTTCCCGTTGTTCTTTCCGTTGCTAGTCGCCACGTGTTCGCCCTTTCAGCGGATTGTTGTACCTCTAGGTTAACCGTGTTTCCTGAAAGTTCACCACGGAATGGGCACAAACACGTTGGGGGTGGGTGCGCGTGATAGCGTACCCACCCCCGGATGTTTTTCCGTCAGTGCCCCCTGATCAGGACCACTGTTCCTCGGGACGACCATCGAGCGCCCACAGGGTGTGGAACACACCCTCCTTGTCTACCCGGCGGTAGGTATGGGAGCCGAAGAAGTCGCGCTGGCCCTGGATGAGGGCGGCAGGCAGGCGCGTCGCGCGGATCTGGTCGAAGTAGGCCAGGGACGAGGCGAACACGGGGATCGGAACGCCGGCGAGGGCCGCCTGGGACACGACGCGGCGCAGCGCGGGCGTGCACTCCTGGAAGCGGGTCGCAAACGGCTCTGCGGCCAGCAGCAGCGGCAGATCCGGGTCGGCCTCGTAGGCGCGGGTGATGTCGTCGAGGAAGGCGGCGCGGATGATGCAGCCCGCGCGCCAGATGCGAGCCAGGGCACCCTTGTCGATGCCCCACTCGTACTCGGAAGCCCCGGCCTCGATCTCGTCGAAGCCCTGCGAGTAGGCGACGATCTTGGAGGCGAAGAGCGCCTGGCGCACGTCCTCGATGAACGCAGCCCGGGCCTCGTCCGATTCGATGACGAGCGCGGAGGCGTTGCCCGCGAGCGTCTGCCCGGCTGCGCGCTGGGCCGGCTCGGAGGATGCGCCGCGCGCGAAGGTCGCCTCGCCGATAGCGGTGACGGGCACGGCCAGGTCGAGGGCGGTCTGCACCGTCCACTTACCGGTGCCCTTCTGGGAGGCGGCGTCCACGATGAGATCGACGAGCGGACGACCGGTTTCGGCGTCCACCTGGCGCAGGACCTCGACGGTGATCTCCATGAGGTAGGAGTTGAGCTCGCCCTCGTTCCAGGCGGCGAAAATGTCGGCAATCTCGGCCGGCGTCGCGCCCAGGCCCTCGCGCAGGAGGGTGTAGGCCTCGGCGATGACCTGCATGTCCGCGTACTCGATGCCGTTGTGCACCATCTTCACGAAGTGGCCGGCGCCGTTCGCGCCGATGTACGTGCAGCAGGGCACGCCGTCGTAGGTGCCGGCGATGGCCTCGAACATGGGGCCGAGGCGGTCGTACGAGGCCGGGGTGCCGCCGGGCATGATGGAGGGACCCCACAGGGCACCCTCCTCGCCGCCTGAGACGCCTGCGCCCACGAAGTGCAGGCCGCGCTCGGCGGCCCATTTCTCGCGGCGGATCGTGTCGGTGAACAGGGAGTTACCGCAGTCGACGATGATGTCGCCCTCGTCCATGAGGTCGGCGAGCTGGCCCATGACGGCGTCGGTCGAGGGGCCGGCCTGGACCATCATGATGGCGACGCGCGGGGTGCGAAGCGATGCGACGAAGTCCTCGAGCGTGGAGGCGGGCACGAAGGTGGCCTCGTCCCCGTGCTCGGCCATGAGCTTGTCGGTGCGCGCGGGCGTGCGGTTAAAGACGGCGGTCGCGTAGCCGTTGCGAGCCAGGTTGCGGGCGAGGTTCGCGCCCATGACTCCCAGGCCGTACACGCCGATGTCAGCGGAGGCCTTCTCGGGGGTAAACGTGCTCATGCGGTGACTCTCCTAACGTATAGGTCAGTTGTCACCAGAGTACGTCCGTGGCAGGTGGGGGTGCACCGCGCGCGGGCGTGAGGATGGTCGCGCCCGCTCCACTGACGAGGCCGCTCACCGCCGCGCCACCGGCGCACTTACGTCTCGGCGGGGCTGTGCGCGGGGTCTGCGGGGTCTAGTCCTGGGCCTGTCGGGCGGCCTTCGCGGCGGCCTTACGGGCCTTCTTTTCGGCGACCTTTGCTTCCCAGCGGGCTTGCTGCGCCTGGTATTCCTCGGCCAGGGCGCGCACGTCGTCCGAGGCCCACCACGCTAGGAGCGCCTCGCGGGCTGCCTCCTCGCCCAGCGGTCCGCGCTCCATGCGCAGCTCCAGCAGGTAGTCGCGGGCGATCTTGACGGCGCGCGAGGGGCGAAGCCCCAGGATGTCCATGATCTGGTCACCGTCGAGGTCGGGGCGGATCGCGTCGAGTTCCTCCTGTTCGCGCAGGGCGGCGATACGGGCCTCGAGGTCGTCGTAGGCCGCCGACAGGAAGTTGGCCTTGCGACGGTTGCGGGTCGTGCAGTCGGCGCGCGTGAGGCGGTGGAGGCGTTCGAGGAGGTCGCCCGCGTCGGCCACGTAGCGGCGCACTGCGGAGTCGGACCATGCGGCCTCGCCGTAGCCGTGGAAACGCAGGTGCAGCGCGACCAGCGTGGACACGGCCTCGATTGTCGCCTTGTCGAAGTGCAGGGCCTTCATGCGCTTGCGCGTCATCTTCGCGCCCACGATCTCGTGGTGGTGGAAGGACACGGTGCCGTTCTTCTCGAAGCGGCGGGTCGCCGGCTTGCCGACGTCGTGCATGAGTGCCGCGAAGCGCAGGACGAAATCGGGGGCGGGCACGGGGCCGTCCGGGCCGGTCTCCAGGTCCATGGCCTGCTCGACGACGGTGAGGGTGTGCTCGTAGACGTCCTTGTGGCGCTTGTGCTCGTCAACCGTGGAGACCAGTGCGGCGACCTCGGGCAGGACGATATCGGCGACGCCCGTGTGCACCATCAGCTCGATGCCGCGGCGCGGGTAGGGCGAGATGATGAGGCGCTCGAGTTCGGCGCGGATGCGCTCAGCGGACACGATCTCCAGGCGCGAGGCCATGGTTTCCATGGCGTTCATGACGTCCAGGTCCACGTCGAGGCCCAGCTGGGCGCTAAAGCGCGCGGCGCGCATGATGCGCAGCGGGTCGTCGTCGAAGGACTGCTCGGCGGACACGGGGGTGCGCAGGTTGCCGTCCGCGAGGTCCGCCAGGCCGCCGCAGGGGTCGACCAGGGCCATCTGCGGCAGGCGCATCGCCATCGCGTTGACCGTAAAGTCGCGGCGCGTCAGATCGCCTTCGAGCGTGTCGCCGAAGGTCACCTCAGGCTTGCGCGACCCGATCTCGTACTCGTCGGTGCGATACGTCGTCACTTCAACGACCACGTCGCCGCGGCGCCCGCCGATCGTGCCGAACTCCTTGCCGATGTCCCATGTCGCGTTGCCCCACTGGGCCAGCAGTTCCTCGGTGCGCTCGGGACGCGCGGAGGTCGTCATGTCAAAGTCGTGCGGAGTCACACCCAGGAAAGCATCGCGCACCGGTCCACCAACGAGCGCGAGTTCCTCCCCGGCCTCGTCAAAAATCGTGCCGAGTTCCATAATTGCGGGCGGGAGTGCCGCGAATGTCTTCGTGGCGTTGGCCATGAGGGTAGGAATGTCCGTCGTTCCGGCGTTTTGCGGGGTCACGGGGCCGTTGATCGGGGAAGCTGACTGGGTACTCATCGCCTCTAAGCATGCCAGGAAAGCGCCCTAGCCGACTACCGGGGGCCGCCCACCGGCTAAAGTGGAGTCATGCCTGCACGTTCAGTTGACCGCCGATCCGGGGTTCCGAGACCCCCGCGTCGGTCTGCTTCCATGCGCGCGGGCCGCTCTCACCTGCCGATTTCCGCAGAAACCAGCGCGGGCGGTATTGTCGTGGACGTGCGTGACGGAATTCCCTATGCAGCGCTTATCGCGCGACGCAATCGAGCGGGGCGTATCGAGTGGTGCCTGCCCAAGGGTCACCTGGAGGGTTCCGAGACCCCGCAGCAGGCGGCGCTGCGCGAGGTCGCCGAGGAAACCGGCATCCACGGGCGCATCATTCGCCACCTGGCGTCGATCGACTACTGGTTTTCCGGCAACGACCGCCGCGTCCACAAGGTCGTTCACCACTACCTAATGGACTACGAGTCCGGTACGATCACCGTCGATGGAGATCCTGATCATGAGGCCGAGGCCGCCGCATGGGTTCCCCTGCGCGACGTGTCGCGTCAGCTGGCCTACCCCAACGAACGCCGCATCGTGCGCATCGCCCTCGACCTGCTGTATCGGGATAGCCGTGGCTAGGCGCGGCAGGTGGGTCGCCGCCCTGTGCGCGGCGCTGATGATTCCGCTCGGTCTCTCCGTTCACGAGGCCGGGGCAATTCCCGTACATTCGGCGACGTCCGCGCAGGATCAGTCGCGCCCCTCCGTGATGGGTACTGTGTCCGCAGATTCGGGACTCTCGGTATCGATTGACTCTCTGTCGCCTCGGATCATTACGAACGAGGAAGAAGTGGTTATTTCTGGCACGATCCGCAACGATTCGCCGACGACGCTGGCCTCTGTCTCCGTCGATGTGTTCGTTGCTAACGAGACACCCATCTCTGTTTCGTCGATGACGACACAGCTCAGCGAGGACGAACCCGACGCCACGCACGTCGCTTCCTCGACGCTGACCGACGTACGCCGCAGCGTGACCACACCTTTTGAGATTCGTATCCCCACCTCCTCCCTGCCGCTGACCGACACCGAGGAGTGGGGGCCTCGCATCACGACCGTCACTGCGACCTCCGGCGACTTCTCCGGCAAGGACCGCACAATCCTCGTGTGGGACTCCGGCGCACAGGTCGCCCCCTCCCGTGTGTCCGCGGTGGTTCCCTGGACCTCAGGAAACGCCGCATCAACTCAGGCCGAGCGTTCCGCGGTCCTGACCCTGGCCGGAACCTCGGGCGTCACCCTCGCCGTCGATCCTCTCCTGATCCCTCGCGGCCCCCAGCCCACGACCAAGCACAGCCCCACCCCATCCGCGTCCGCAACCGAGGATGAGGCGCAGTCGGAGGGACAGTCGGAGCAGTCGGGGCAGTCCGACGCCCCCACGGCCTCGCCGAGTCCGTCCGCCTCCGCCGCACCGACGCCCGCGCCCACCGCGACCGACCCGGCGCAGCGCTCGCGCGACCTCCAGGCCGAGGCCTTCGTGTCCTCGTTCATGTCGACCGCCTCCGAAATCATCGCGCTGCCCGACGCCGATGCGGATCTCGGGGCCCTCGCACTGTCCGGCAACACCGGCTTCTGGGGCCTGGCCTCCGAATCCATCAACGCTTTCCCGGGCACGCCGCGCGCGGCCGGCTGGGTCGCGCCGAGTCACGCCCACAATCCCGGCGCTCCGAGTCCCTCCGCGACCCCGTCGACATCCCCCACGGCCTCGCCGTCGGCATCCGCGACGCCCAACCCGACCCCCTCCGCGACCGGTCCGAGCGGAACCATGACTTCCAAGCCCGACTCGGGTCCTACGATCCTGCGCAACGTCGGCTGGCCCGATGACGCAACCTTCGGCACAACCTTCCTGTCCAACTTCGCCGCGGCCGACCAGATCGCCATCGCCCCGACCTCGGCACTGACCCCCACTGACGAGGTCCCCTTCACCTCCATGGCGCGCGTCAACGTCAACCCGACGACCGGTGAGACCTCGACAAACGGGACGGGCGCGCACGTCCTCGCCCAGCAGGCAGACATCTCCTCGATCCTGTCGTGGAATGCTTCCGGCGGCGACGCGCTCGACGCAGAGCAGGCCCTCACCGCCATCACGGCGATCATCGCGCGCGAACGCCCCTCTTCCTCGCGCACCCTGTTCGCGACGGCAGCGCGCGGAACCACCATCAACGACCGCCTCTCCAGCCGCGCCAGCGCGCTCTTCTCGCCGCGCTGGGTCACCGCCACGAGCTTCACGGACATGGCCACCAGCGAACCCACGGACGTCGAGCGCGCCACCGTCGGCACGGGCACCCTCGCTGACGACACGGCGAGCGCCATCACCGAGATGTCGACCTCGCTGACGCTCCTCATTCCGCTGGCGAACGCAACGGACGACCCCGACGCGGTCTTCGACTCGGTCACGCCCCAGGTCCTTCCGGCATTAACTGCCGGGCGCACCCCCTCCGAGCAGCTGGACTCCGCGACCGCCATGACCAGCCAAGTGACGACCATGCTATCCTCGGTGACCGTTGAACCTTCCTCGGCGGTCAACCTGATCAACAAGTCCGCGAACTTCCCCGTCCTGATCCGTAACAACCTGGACTGGCCGGTACGCGTCGACGTCACCCTCATCCCCGACGACCCGCGACTGCGTGCCACCCCCGCGCAATCCCAGCTGCTGGCCGCGCGTGGTGCCACCACGGTCGAAGTGCCCGTCGGCGCGATCGGCAGTGGCGACATCGAAGTCACTTACAAGGTCACAACCCCCGACGGCCACATCCTGGACGACTCACAAACCGTTTTCGTGCGCATGCGCGCCGGCTGGGAAGATGCAATCACCGCGGTTATCGCCGCGCTCTTCGGCCTCCTGTTCCTCGTCGGCATCACGCGTTCGATCCGTGGGCGATCCAGGCGCAAGGCCGAGGCCTCCACCGCTTCCGGGAGTACCGACGAACCCGTCGGCTCAACCGAGGCACCCCAGGGGGCATCCGCCCCCGAGACACACCCCGAGGACCCAGAGAAGGCCTCGGACACCGCAGACGAGAACACCGACTCGAAGACCGCCACGACGAAGGAGACCCCATGAGCTCGAAAACGCCAGGCCGATCGATCCTGAGGGCATCGGCGCTGATGGCGTCGGGAACCATGGTGTCGCGCATCCTCGGCTTTATCCGAAACGCGATGCTGATCGCCGCAGTCGGCGCCACCGCAGGTGGCGTGGGTGCGGCCTTCCAGACCGCCAACACGCTGCCCAACACCGTGTTCAACCTGCTTGCCTCCGGCATCTTCGACGCGGTGCTAGTTCCCCAGATCGTCGGCGCGATCAAGCGACGTAACGACGGTGACACCTACGTTAACCGCCTGCTGACGCTCGCTGGCACGGTCCTGTTCGTCGTCACCTTCATCACGATGGTGCTCGCGCCCCTGCTCGTCATCATCACGGCCGCCGGCTACACCGAGGACATCCGTAACCTCGCGATCCTCTTCGCGCTTCTGTGTCTGCCGCAGCTCTTCTTCTACGGCCTGTATAACCTGCTCGGTGAGCTCCTCAACGCCCGCGAAATCTTCGGCCCCTACATGTGGGCACCCGTCGTCAACAACGTCGTGGGCATCGCCGGCCTCGCCCTGTTCCTGGGCATCTGGGGCGGTGCCCCCAACGGCGGTATCCCCGCAGGCGACATCACCTCAGCCCAGTTCTGGGTTTTGGCTGGCTCGGCGACCCTTGGCGTCATCTGCCAGGCCCTGTGTCTGCTGTGGCCGATGCGTCGCGCGGGCATCTCTTTCAAGCTGGACTTCCACTTCCGCGGCACTTCCTTCGGCTCGATGCCGCGCGTGGCCGGCTGGACGTTCGCGACCCTCGGCGTCTCGCAGGTCGGCGTCCTGTCGACTAACAACCTGGCCGCGATGGCCGACGGCTTCATCGGCCGCAACGGTACCCAGGGCGGCGTCGTCGGCATCCTTGCCTATTCGACGGCGTTCATGATCTTCATGGTCCCCCAGTCGCTCATCACCGTGTCCCTGACGACCGCAATCTTCACGCGCATGGCCGGTGCCGTCGCCGACGGCGACGACCGTGCGGTGGCCGACAGCTACCATCTGGGCGTCCGCACAATCACGTCGCTGACCCTCGTGGCCGCGGCCATGCTCATGGCCGGCTCGGTGCCCATGATGGAGATCGCGATGGCCGCCAAGGGCGGGGATCCCGAGGCTGTGACAGCCTACGCCCTCGTCCTGACTTCGCTGATGCCCGGCGTCGCCTCCACGGGCATGGTCCTCATGAGCCAGCGCGTCTTCTTCGCCTACGAGGACGTCAAGCCCGTGTTCCTCATGGGTATTGGCCCGACGATCATCCAGGTGATCGTGGGCTGGTCCCTGTACGCGATGACCGGCGCGCGCTGGTGGGTTATTGCCGCGTCCCTGGGCGAGACGGTCTGCCGTCTCACGCAGGGCATCATCGCTGTCGTGTGGGTTTCCCGCCAGAACCGTTACGTGGATCGAGTGGGCCTGCTGCGCTCCTACGTGTCCTTCCTGGTGGCCGCCATCGTGGCAGGTATCGTCGGATTCGGTGTCCTGTCCCTGATGGGCATCCACACGGATACTTCCTCGACCCTGGCACGCATGGGTATCGCCGCTGTCAAGCTGACCATCGTCTCGGCAATCACCGGCTTCGTGTACCTGCTGTTCCTGCGCTTCGTTTCTCCGCGCGAATCCGCGACGATGATGCGCCCCCTCCTGACCCGCCTGCGCGTCCCCGCCTCTGTGGTGAACATCCTGGCAGCGTCTTCCACGCCGACCGCTGACGGAGCTGCGATAATGGTGTCAAACACACCCGACCAGACGGAGGAAGCGATGGCCCCCACGCCTGAACCGACCGGCGACGAGAAGAAGATGCCGTCGTTCGACGAGGTCGTTGACCCCTCGCCGATCCCTGTGCCTCCGGCGAGTCCCTCCCCCGCCTCGGAAGACGCCTCCGTTCCGCCAATTCCAGATGCTCTGCCGACCCCCGCGCCCGTCGTAGCTCCGGCCATCGCACCCGCGACGCAGGCTCCTGCCGTGAACCCGGGTTTCATCGAGGCAGTGGTCGCGCCCGCTGTCGATGCCGTCGCTGAAGCGACGGATGCCGCCAGCGCGCAGCCGATCCCCGAGACCTCGGCTGAGGTCGGCGTCAAGCCGGTGAGTGACAAGGCCGCGGACGCGGCCGAGGTTCCCGCCACCGCCTTCCCGGTCGCTCCCACGCCACCCAAGTCCACCGCCAGCGGCTACGAACGCGAGGGGGCCGCCTTCCAGACGGACTTCCCACACCCGGAGCCGCTTACCGACGCACCCTCAACCCACCAGATCCCGCGCATCCAGCCGCTCGCACCCGAGCCACCCGCCTCTGCGAAGATCCCTGACGGCACTCACGCCCCCGCTGACGCCACGGCAGTGATCCCCCCGATCACCGCCGCTGTGGCCGCCCAGGCAGCCGCCCAAGCCGAGCAGCAGGCCGCTGAGGCTGCCCCGACCTCGTCAGACGAGAAGAAGACAGCCGAGAGTTCCGATCACCTCATCGACCCGACGAGGCCCGCGCTGATCTTCGGTGCCATCGTGTTCCTCTTCGGCGCGATCTGGGGTCCGTGGATGGCGACCCGCCCGGTCACCGACCTCAATCTGGCACAGTCGCTGCGCGAGGCTACCACGCAGGTGCAGTCTGACAACACGCCCGCGCCGAACCTGACGACCACTCCCCCGCCCGCGCCCTCCGTGACGCCCGTGATCTCCTCCGTGCAGGTCCTGTCGTGGAACAACGACGACGGCGACCACCCGGACCGCGCGATCAACATGATCGACTCGAACCCGTCGACGTCGTGGAGTTCGCGCTGGTTTGATAACAATCAGTTCCGCGACGACACCTCCGTGACTATCGTCGTCAAGCTGCAGCAGAAGGCCACCGTGTCCTCGGTGACCCTGCACATGGATTCAGCCACCTCCGGCGGCGAGCTCGTCGTGCGTAACGTCACCGATCCGACGAAGCCGCGCGAGGGAACAGAACTGGCCACCTCGTCGTTGTCCCCGACGACGACGATTACACTGCCCCAGCCTGTCGAGACCGACTCGATTGCGCTGCAGTTCCGCTCGATGCCCAAGGGTCAGGACGGACGCAACTGGGCGTGGATCTCCGAGCTCACCGTCCAGTAAACCCTGAAGGAGGGTACATGTCTTTCGTGACGATTCCGGGCCTCGTGACGGCCGAACCTACCGAGGCCGCCGCTCCCGTCGACGCCTCGATCCCCTCGGTCGAGGTCCCCGAGGACGCCACCGTCCACGACGTCGTCATCATCGGCTCGGGTCCGGCCGGTTACACGGCTGCGGTCTACACGGCGCGCGCCGGCCTCGCCCCCATCGTGCTGGCCGGTCAGCTGGCCGCGGGTGGCGCGCTCATGACCACGACCGAGGTCGAGAATTTTCCCGGTTTCCCGGAGGGCATTCAGGGTCCCGAGCTCATGGACAACATGCGCGAGCAGGCCGAGAAGTTCGGCGCGGACGTGCGCTACGAGGATGTCGTCGCCGTCAACTTCGAGGGCGACGTGAAGGCCGTGGCGACCGAGGACGAGGTCTTCTACGCGCGCGCCGTCATCCTGGCCACCGGCTCGGAGTACCGTCACATGAACGTGCCTGGCGAGGAGGAGTTCTCCGGCCGCGGCGTCTCCTACTGCGCGACTTGCGACGGCTTCTTCTTCAAGGATCGTCGCCTGGCCGTCATCGGCGGCGGCGACTCCGCGATGGAGGAGGCGACGTTCCTGACGAACTTTGCCTCTGAGGTCGTCGTCGTGCACCGCCGCGACGCCCTGCGTGCCTCGCGAGTCATGGCTGAGCGCGCCCTGAATAACCCGAAGATCTCCTTCGAGTGGAACGCGACCGTCGCCGAGGTCCTCGGTGACGAGGCCGTGACCGGCCTGCGCCTGGCGTCCACAGTGGACGAATCCACCCGTGAAATCGCCGTGGACGGCGTCTTCGTTGCGATCGGCCACCTGCCCCGCACGGGCTTCCTGCGCGGCCAGGTCGCCCTCGACGAGGCCGGCTACATTACGGTCGACGAGCCATCGACGCGCACGTCCGTGGCGGGCGTGTTCGCGTGCGGCGATGCCGTGGACCACACGTACCGTCAGGCCATCACGGCGGCTGGCTCCGGCTGCCGCGCCGCCCTGGACGCGGAGCGCTGGCTGGCGTCCCTGGGCGACCAGGCGTGATCTTCCCCACTCCCACCGGCGCGTCCGGCACTGACTCTCCCCGTCCTCGTATCTGCCCATGCGGGTCGGGGGCGCTGCTCGCGCAATGCTGCGGGCGCTATCTGGACGGCGAGGCGGTGCCGACCGCCGAGGCACTCATGCGCTCGCGCTACACGGCGTTCGCGCTGCGCGACGAAAACTACCTGTTCCGCACCTGGCACCCGCGCACGCGTCCCGCTCCCCCGTACTGGGTCGAGGGAACGCAGTGGATCGGCCTGCAGATTCTTGGGGCCGAGGCCGGGGGTCCTTCCGACGAGGAGGGGACCGTCACGTTCGTGGCCTCGTGGCGGGACGCGCTAACGGGAGAAACCGGGCAGATGCGTGAGCGTTCGCGTTTCTCGCGCCGGGCTGGGCGCTGGGTGTATGACTACGGTGCGAATGACTGACACTACGGTAGGATTTTCATATGCTTGTTCGTCGACTTCTGTCACCCCCCGTTATCGTCGGGGCTCTTCTCGTCGTAGCGGTTGCTATCGCCGGTGATTTCATTACAAATCCCCTGCCGATCGACACCGCCGTGTGGTCCAACTTCATCGAGTCACGCTCTCCCGCGATGAATACGTTCATGACGGGCGCGTCCTGGCTGTTTGATCCAAAGCGCGCCATCGTCTTGGCGCTGGTGGTCGCGGCCGCCGTCTGGTGGTTCGCCAAGAAGGTCGTGCACGCGCTCTACGTCCTGTCGTCAGTTGTGCTCTCGGCTGCGAATAGCTTCGTGATTAAGCACCTGTACGAGCGTCCCCGCCCCGAAGAGGCGTACCGCTTGATCACTGAGGACGGCTACTCCTTCCCGTCGGGTCACGCGACGGTCGTCACGGCGCTGGTGGTCTCCCTCGTGATGGTGATGACGATGACGCGCGTCGGGCGCGAGATTCGTCACCTGCTGTGGGTCGCCGCGGTCGTCTTCATCGCGTTTATCTGCGTGACGCGTCTGTACCTGGGTGTCCACTGGGTGACGGACGTGCTGGGCGGTTGCAGTGTCGGCCTGGGTTCCACGCTGATCCTGTCGCCGTTCATGCTGCGACCGAACGCGTTGCGTTGGGTTCGCTAAGCTCACATCTTATTGCTGCTAGTGCGCCCGGGGCTACGGCCCCGGGCGCTTCTGTATGCGCCTGTGAGGCCCGATCACACCCCGACATGGACTCGTACCCGCCTCGGCTCCAAAAGGCCTGCAGAGGCCCCGGAGAGGCCTTACCGGACACCTCGCGTAGAACAATCCCCACTGTCCTGATCAGTATCCTCCCGCCTGGGTCCGCCACACACGAAACCACGTGAGCCCGCAGTGCAGAGGGTGCCGCAGGACCCGGAGGGATGACCGCGGTGTCCGTGGGCGGCGGCAGGGCCTAGCCGGACAACGAGCCGACGCGCCGAGCGAAGCTCGCGGCGCGGACGGCGAGCGGGCGGGCCGCCGCCCACGGACACATACAGCGACCCGGCCCGAAGGCGCCCGGGAGCACCGGCAGCGCCACCCGGGCACGCCAAAGGGGCGGGTACCGAAGTACCCGCCCCTCACTCAGCCACGACCTCGTCGAGGCTCAGGCTGAATCAGGCTCAACCCTGGCGGCGGCGCATGTCGTAGACCGCGAAGCTGTCGTCGGTGGAGCCGTAGAAGCAGATGGTCGTCGACTTGAAGGTCAGCGCGTACTCGGGTTCGGTCGCGGAGATGTCGGCCTCGTTTTTGTGGGTGCCGACGCTCGTGGAGGTGCCGACCTTGTCGCGCATCTGGATAGTGGTACCACCCTTGGTCTGATAGTCGGGCCACGTCCGCTTGATCTCGGGAGTAACGACCTTGTTGCCGACGGTGGCCGTGGGGTTGATGCCGTCGGGAGCCGAGTCGGGGTTGGAGTCACCTGCGGGAGTGATCGTGTGCGGCAGCGTGATGGTCACGACCGAGTTCAGGCAGTCCTCTGTGGTGGAGGCGCAGGAAAACTCGACGACGTAGCGTTGTTCGACGCCTGACAGGTAGGAGTCCTCGTCGGCGTTGATTGCAAGTTTGAGGGTGGGGGCGGCCGCATATGTGGGCAGCGACGTCACGCCAAGGATGACGAGAGCGGTCGTCACCAACATGGCAAGCAGCTGGGCTGGCCTCGAAGCCTTTGACCATGTGTCGTTGATATGCACAGCGTTCTCCTGTTGTGCGTATAAGGGATGAATCAGGCCAATTTTAGCGGTTTCAAAGCAAGTGTGAAATAGTGGCAACTATTGCAAAACTGCTCGTAACTAAAGGTTTATTAGGTCAGATTTCAAACTTCTGACCGATTGTGTGAAAGACTTATTCACACAGTTTATTCACAAGTGTGCACAGGCCTGTGGATAAACATTGGCGGAATACCAGCTCAGGGTCGTTAGTCCCAGAAGCGACCGCCGATGATCAGCATCATCTACAGACATGACCAGCTGGTCGGATAAATAAGGGCACACAGCCTCCGATACGCTGACATGTGAGGCCATCGCCAACAAA
>NZ_JAPWCL010000021.1:0-40649 GCF_041433955.1 Pauljensenia sp. 20925_1_25
TCCAGGTAGTACCAGTCGTTGCCCTGCTTGGTCCAGCCGGTGACCATGGCGCCGGACTCGTTCAGGAGGTACCAGTCGTCACCCTGCTTGGTCCAGCCGGTGGCCAGAGTGCCGTCTTCACCGAGGAAGTAGAGCTTGCCACCGACAGCCTGCCAACCGGTACCCTGAGCGCCGGACGGCTGGTAGTACTCCCACTTGCCGTCATTGTTGTACCAACCGGTGACCATGTAACCATTCTCGTCAAAACGGTAGGTCTTGCCGTCGATCATCTGGACGGCACCCTTCGGGTAGCTCTTACCATCCTCGTTCTGGTACCACCAGCCGTTAACGTCGTACTTCCACTCGCCCTTCTTGGGCTGTTCGGTGGTCGGCTCGGTGCCGGGGGTGGTCGGCTCGGTGCCGGGGGTGGTCGGCTCGGTGCCGGGGGTGGTCGGCTCGGTGCCGGGGGTCGTGGGCTCGGTGCCGGGGGTGGTCGGCTCGGACGCGACTGGGCTGGTTGCTCCGGCGACCGGAGTGTCATCAGCATACGTCGGCAGGATGACGCCGGCGGAGACAGCGGCAGCGCTCAGCGTTGCAATGGCGGCGCGGCGAAGATTGGAGGCACGCATATTGTTTCCTCTCGGGGAAAGTAGTGAAGACGAATGTGTCACGTGCCGTGACATATCCACACATCATTAGTGTCATCGGGGTGAACCTACGACGGTCACTTGTTGAGTATGTACGACAGTTTGTTGCAAATCAAACGATAAGGGGTATCGTTGGTCCAGTTTTCCATTCAGTTAATGCAGATGCACGTAAATTGATTAACCGGTCGATAGCTTGGCAGTTGTTGACTAAAGGTTAGCAATTTGCCTTATATTCTCGAAGAGTGACCATCGGGTAATTCGTAGAATGTGAGGTATGTAATCAAATATCGTGTGACTCTCTATATGATCAACCAACAGGTCGGTATTGTTAGATATACGGTGGGGTAAAACAGGAGTCTCGCTAGGCCTTAAAGACTGTCATGTCATTGTTGCGGAGAGTTAAGTTGTTCTTCGCATTTAAGGGTGTGGAAGGTGTTGGAATCCGCCGGAGTGGAGGAGGCAGTGTAGACGGTAGTTACGGTGGCTGACGAATCCTTGAGCGATGCCGCGTAGGTGTTGAAGGGGCCGTTGCTGGTGTGGGGGTCGTCGAAGTAGGCCAGGATGTCCCCGGCTCTGCGTGTGAAGGTTGTGCCCATGCGGGCTAGTTCGATGCATGTGTGTGGCAAGCCCGGGCGGGTGAGCGTCGTGATGAGCTGGCGGAGGGTGTTTTTGCCGCGCCTGGGGTCACGGTCACGGTAGGCCGCTAAGAGGTCCTGGTAGATCCTCCAGGTGGCGTGCACGTCGGCGTGGTCGGGGCAGGCGAATACGGCATCTAGGCGCGCCTGGGATGTGTCTGTGAGGATGTCGGTGCCGGTCAGCAGTGTTTTGCGGGCCGCGTACAAGGGGTCGCCCTTGCGGCCGCGATGCCCCAGGGTTTCTTGCTGGACGCGCTGGCGGCACTGCTCTAGGGCGTCGATGGCGATATGAACAACGTGGAAGGGATCCATTACCGTCACCGCCCCTGGTAGCTGGCTGGCTGCTGCGCTCTTATAGCCACTGAACCCATCCATTGCCACGATCTCAATGTTGTCTTTCCATTCTTGGGGGCATGCGGCCAGCCAGGAAGACAAGACATATTTGGAGCGGCCTTGCACCACGTCTAGGAGGCGGGCCGGGCCAGTATGGTCGCGTACAGGGGTCACCTCCACGATCACCGTGGCGTACCTGTCCCCACCCCGATGACGCCACACGTGCTCATCGACCCCAATGACGCGCACTCCTTCAAAGCGAGTCGAATCCGCCAGCAGGAGTTCTTCCTCATAGGCCTGTATCGCCTCGTTAGCGGTATGCCAGGCCACCGCCAGGTGAGCGGCAATGCGATTAATGGACATATTGTCAGCGATCAAGCACACAAGCCCCCAGCGCAAGGCCCCAAAGGAGAGCTTGGCGCGTGGGGGAGCCGCCTGGCTGATGTCATCACACCAGGAACGAGAACACGCACGACAGCGGTAACGCCCTACATACACCACCAGCATCGTGGGCTGATGCCCCCGCGGTTCGTACGCTAAACGCCTGGTACGCGACCCCAGCGCATCCCCCGGGCGCCCACACCCTGGACACAACCGAGCCGGATTAACCGCACGGCACTTCAGGACGAACCCGCCCTCCTGACAACGCATCCCCACAGCCACCAAGCCCAGCTCCACCAACCCGCAATAGGTCGTCATATCCAGAGCAGAAAAGGTACCATTACCCATGTCGGGGCCTCCCAGCGTTTGAAGTGCCGCAACCCCAATCATCGGGCAGGCCCCGACCCCATGCCAACACCACTAGAACCTAGAACGAGCCAGTTACGTTTCGCTGCACACGACACAAGGAATCGGCGTGCCTAGTTATCTGATCGTCACGCAACGTTCCATGATCCTGACTTGAACCTGCGTCGCTCAGTCGCATCATCGACGTCATGGTGTGTGCTCGTATCCTCCTCCCCACTGATGAGATGAACCACTTCACTGTGCCTGACTGCCTCTTTCTGTAACTGCCCAGACGAGACGCCACTGCCGGGATTGTCGCTCCCGCATCATGATCGGTAATGCGATGATGTCCAAGAAACGGAAGGCAGTTCATGACGAGGCAGGGGTTCCCTCGTACCTTTACGCGCTGAGACGGGAACAGACAGCGCCCGGAGGCACGACTTTGATTGCCTCCGGGCGCTTGTCGTGATGCACTCAGCCCGCGTCGACCGCCTGGTTGGCGATCTGGCGCTCACACACGTCGATGAGCTCGCGGATGATGCGCAGCGTACCGGCAGAGGCGTCGGCGTGAGTGTCGATCCACGCCTTGCCCGACGCGACCACGTCGACCTCGGTTGTGTAACCGGCCAGAGCGGTCGGGAACAGCAGCGTGGTCAGGTCTTCGGCGGTGTGGAAGGTGAAACGCTCCCAGATGCCCGCCAGTGCGTCGAAGTATTCTGCGACGTAGGGGGCGTAGGCCGAGGGGTTGGTGCGTGCCTGTGCCCAGAAGCCTGAGATCATCGCCCAGCGGGTGTCGTTGGGGATTGAGGTGTCGGTGAGGACCTTGTCCCACACGTCGGCCTTGATCCATTCGCCTGCGCGCGCGGCGCGGCAAGCCGCAGCGTTCTGATGGCCGGTCATCGTGTCGTCCTCGGCCTCGAGAGCGTCGATGTCGGACTCGGTGGCGACGCTGCCGCGCACGAGCGAGACCAGGAGATCCCACTTGAGGTCGACGTCCAGGTCCAGGCCGTCGAGGGTCTGGGTGGCGTCGAACAGGCCACGGATGGCCTCGAACTGCTCCTCAGAGGAGGCATTGCGCGCGGCTGCGGCCACGAGCATGCGCTGCGTGTCCGAGCCGGAGGCGGCGGTGCGAGCCAGGAGCAGCAGGCGACGGCCCGTGTCCTCGGCTGCCTCGGGGCGAGCCTGCGGTGCGACGAAGGTGCGCACGGCCTCGTCGATGTGGCGCAGGGTCAGCATGAGCAGGCTCATGTTGTCCTCAACCGGGATCGAGGTCAGCGCGAGGTTCAGGTAGTCGCGAGCCGGCATCTCGCCGTCGCGGGTCATGTCCCACGCCGAGGCCATGACGACGCCGCGCGTGAGGGAATCCGTGAACTTGGTGATGTTAGCGACCGCGAAGGCCAGGGACTGTTCGTCCAGGCGCACCTTCGCGTAGCCGAGGTCACCGTCGTTGACAAGGATAAAGTCCGGACGAGCGATGCCCGCAGCGGCCTCGACGACCGTGGACGCGCCGTTGACATCGAGCTCCTCGCGGAAGACCTGGGCGAGCGTCCCCTCCTCGGTCAGTGAGTAGCCCGCGACGCCCAGGCGATGCGGACGCAGGGAGGCACCCTCGGAGAAGGCTTCCTGCGTGATTTCGAGGCGCTCAATCGTGCCGTCCTCGGCGGTCGTGACGACCGGACGCAGCAGAGTCACGCCGGCTTCCTCCAGCCACACCTTCGACCACGAGGCCAGGTCGCGGCCCGACGCAGCGGCCAGCTCGGTGAGCAGGTCGTCCAGGGTCGCGTTGGCGTAGGAGTGCTTCGTCAGGTACTCGTGCAGGCCCGCGAAGAAGGCGTCGCGTCCCACGTAGGAGACGAGTTGACGCAGCACGGAGGCACCCTTGGCGTAGGTGATGCCGTCGAAGTTGACCTCAACGTCGGCCAGGTCGCGGATCTCAGCCGTGATCGGGTGCGTCGTGGGCAGCTGATCCTGCTTGAGGCCCCAGTCTTTGCGGACCATGAAGCCGGTCCAGCCTTCGGTGTACTTGGTGGCCTCGGCCAAGGCCAGGTGGCTCATGAACTCAGCGAAGGACTCGTTGAGCCACAGGTCGTTCCACCACTTCATGGTGACCAGGTCACCGAACCACATGTGCGCCAGCTCGTGCAGGATCGTGTTGGCGCGAGCCTCCATCTGAGCCTCGGTGGGACGGGTACGGAACACGTAGGCGTCGCGGAAGGTCACGCAGCCCGCGTTTTCCATGGCACCCGCGTTGTACTCGGGCACGAAGATCTGGTCGTACTTCGTGAAGGGGTAGGCGATACCGTAGGCACCCTCGAAGAACTCGAAGCCGCGACGGGTGATGTCGATGATCTCGTCGGCGTCCAGGTGATCGACGATCGAGGCGCGCGCGTACACGCCCAGGTCGATCGTACGGCCGTCGGAGGAGGTGAGCGAGGCCGTGGTGCCCTCGTAGGGGCCGGCCACGATCGCGGTGATGTACGTCGACATCTTTTCCGTGGTCGCGAAACGGTAGGTCCACGCGTCGCCGTCTTCCTCGGGGGTGGGGGTGGGGGCGTTGGAGAAGACCTTCCAACCCTTGGGGACCTTGACGGTGAGAGTAAAGACCGACTTCAGGTCGGGCTGCTCGAAGGTCGTGTAGACGCGGCGCGCGTCCGGGACCTCGAACTGGGAGTAGGTGTAGGCCTGGCCGTCCGCGGGATCGACGAAGCGGTGCAGACCTTCGCCCGTGTGCATGTACTGGCAGGACGCGTCGACCTCGAGGACGTTGTGCTCCGCCAGGTTGTTCAGCGCGATGCGGTTGTCCTGGTGGGTGGAGAACGGGTCGAGGCCGACGCCGTTGAGCCGAATCGAGTGCACGTTGTTGGACACGAGGTCCGCGAACGTGGACGCGCCTTCGCGCGCGTCAAACTCGATGCGGGTGAACGATCCGAAATCGGTGTCGCCGCGCGTGAGGTCCAGTGAGATCTCGTAGCGTGTCACGGAGGAGATGACCGAGGCGCGCTCGGTCGCTTCCTCGCGAGTGAGGTTCAGGCCTGGCATGGGGTGCCTTTCCGTCGATGGAATGGGGGCGCTGTCGCGCCAAACATTCCTATGGTGTCATGTGTTGCAGGTGAATGCGAGGGGCGCGCCGAAATGTGTCCGCTGGGACACGCTTTTACCAAATGGTGACGCGTTCGGCCGGATCGAGCCACATGCCGTCCCCGGGCTTGACATCAAACGTCTGGGCGAAGGCATCCAGGTTGCGCAGCACCTGGTTGCATCGGAACTCCGCGGGGGAGTGGGGGTCGACTGCCAGCATCTGTCGGGCGAACTGGGGGCGGGTCGCGGTCCGCCAGGCGCGCGCCCACGAGAGGAAGAAGCGCTGAGCTCCGGTGATCTCGTCGATGACCGGGGCCGTTCGCGGGGTGAGTCCCTGCTCGGCCAGCGCGGCCACCCACGCCTTCCATGCGATTGTCATGCCGCCCAGGTCGCCGATGTTCTCGCCGATAGTCAGGGCGCCGTTGACGTGGGGGAGCGAGCGCTCGGTGCCGTTTTCGCTGTCGTCGGCCACGGCCTCGTCACCCTCGGTGGGCAGGAGGACGGAGGGCGTGAGGACGTCGTACTGTCCGATGAGGGCGTGGGTGCGTTCCTCGAAAGCGGCCCGGTCCTCCTCGGTCCACCAATTCGACAGGTTGCCGTCGCCGTCGTATCGGGAGCCCTGGTCGTCGAAGCCGTGGCCGATTTCGTGGCCGATGACCGCGCCGATCGCGCCGAAGTTCACCGCGTCGTCCGCCTGCGCGTCAAAGAACGGGGGCTGGAGGATCGCGGCGGGGAACACGATCTCGTTCTGGGTGGGGTTGTAGTAGGCGTTGACCGTCTGGGGAGTCATGTACCACTCGTCGCGGTCGACGGGGCCGCCCAGCTTGGCCCACTCGCGGTCGGTGGCGTGCGCGTTGGCGGCCCGCACGTTGTCCACGAGCGTGGCGGAGGAGTCCAGGTGCAGTGTCGAGTAGTCGCGCCACTTCACGGGGTAGCCGATCTTCGGGTTGAAGGTCGCCAGCTTGGCCAGCGCCTTGACCTTAGTGTCCTCGCTCATCCAGTCGAGGCCTCGGATCGACTCGCCGTAGGCGTCGAGGAGGCGCTGGACGAGCGCATCCATCGCTTCCTTTGCGTCGGGCGGGAAATGGCGGGCGACCCACGCGCGGCCCATGGCGTCGCCCAGGTAGGACTCGATGAGGGACAGCGCGCGCTTCCATCGGGGACGCAGCTCCTGCGTGCCCGAGAGAGTGCGGCCGTGGAAGTCGAAGTTCTCCTCCACGAAATCGGCCGAGAGCAGGGAGGCGCGCACGTCGATGGTCGATGCGCTCAGCCACTCTTTGAGGGTGGCCAGGTCGGTGCTTTCCCACAGGGAGGCCGCGCCGCGCAGGAAGTCGGGCTGGTCCACGTTGACGACGAGGCCGCAGACCGGCATGCGGGCTCCGCGCGCCCAGGCGTCCCAGTCGAAGCCGGGGGCGAGCGACGCCAAGCGGGTCCACGGCGTCGGGTTATCTGACAGGAGCGGGTCGCGGTTGGACACAGAGTCACGGTGATGTGAAGCCAGGGCTGTCTCCAGGGCCATGATGCGGTGTGCGGCACCTTCGGGGTCGGCCACGCCCGCGAGGGCCAGGAGGCGTCCGGTGTGGGCGACGTAGGCCTGGCGAATTGACTCGTAGTCCTCCTCACGGTAGTAGGCCTCATCGGGCAGGCCAATGCCGGACTGGACGAGGGAAACCATGTAGGAGGAGGAATCATGAGGGTCAGTACCCACGTAGGCACCCACCAGACCACCGATGCCGGCGCGCATAAGCGCGCCCATGGCCTCGGCTAACTCCTCTCGCGTCGCGCAGGCGTTGATCGCGTCGAGTTCGGCGCGCAGGGGAGCGGCACCAGCGGCCTCGATAGTGTCCTCGTCGAGGAACTGCGTCCACAGGGTTGCGATGCGGTCCGCGTCCGGATCGTCGAGTCTGCCGGCGGCCGCGTCCTGCGCAATTGCGCGGGCATATTTTTCGGATGCGTCGCGCAGTGCGTGGAAGGCGCCGTCCATCGGGCGGTCGGCCGGAATTTTGTGGGTCGCCAGCCAGGTGCCGTTCACGTGGCGGTAAAAATCGTCTTGGGGGCGCACGGAGGGGTCCATGTTCGAAGATTCGAGGACGCGTGCGAGCAGTGTGTTTGTCATGCTCTCACTCTAGGGGGTCTGGTGCCTGTGGCGTGGATCGTAGCGATGTCGGCGAGGCGCAAACGGAATTACGTGACACGTATTGGTTGTTATTCCCGGTTTTGCGGGGTATTCAAGGCAAAGACGTGCGAATGAAACTTTGGCGCACGCCGCGGATGCACATATGTGCATAGGGGTCTGCGAATTCGTTCAAATGGGGGCGTTTGGGGCAGAATTGTGAGCGCAATGAGGCACATCCTCATGAAGACGTGAAGGGAAAAACACGGTGAAGACACTTCGCACTGACGTGTGCGTCATCGGTGGCGGATCCACCGGTGCCGGCGTCGTCCGCGACGTCGCAATGCGCGGCTTTTCTGTCGTCCTCGTCGACCGGGCCGATATCGCTCAAGGTACGTCCGGTCGCTTCCACGGTCTACTCCACTCCGGTGCGCGCTACATCGCCTCCGACCCCGAGTCGGCCACCGAATGCGCCGAAGAAAACGAGATCGTCAAGCGCATCAACTCCAACGCCATCGAGGCCACCGGCGGCCTCTTCGTGGTGACCGCTCACGACGATGAAGATTACGCGGACCAGTTCCTGGCCCGTGCTGCCGCTGCAAAGGTGCCGGCAGAGGAAATCTCCATCGCTGAGGCCCTACGCCGCGAACCCCGTCTGGACCCGCGCATCAAGCGTGCGTTCGCAGTCGAAGACGGAACGGTCGACGGCTGGCAGATGACCTGGGGAGCCATCCGCTCCGCACAGGCCTACGGTGCCCAGATCCTGACCTACCACCGCGTGACCAATATTGAGCGCGACGGTGACCGCATTTGTGCCGTCATCGTTCGCGACGAGCGCGGCGGCGAAGACGTGCGCATCGAATGCGGATTCGTCCTGAACTGTGGCGGCCCATGGGCTGGAAAGATTGCTGGCCTGGCCGACTGCCACGGCGTCGACGTTGTCGCCGGTGCCGGCATCATGATCGCCATGAACCACCGCCTTACGCACTCGGTCATCAACCGCTGCGTGTGGCCCGCCGACGGTGACATCCTGGTGCCCGACCACACGGTGTGCATCATCGGCACGACGGACCTCAAGTCCGACGACGCCGACAACCTGCCGATCCCCGCTGACCAGGTCCAGCAGATGCTCGACTCCGGCGAAGCCATGATTCCCGGCTTCCGCAAGGCTCGCGCGGTGCACGCGTGGGCGGGTGCTCGTCCCCTCATCAAGGACTCTCGTGTGTCGGAGACCGACACCCGCCACATGGCGCGCGGCATGAGCATCATCGACCACAACTCGCGAGACGGCGTCTACGGCATGCTCACCATCGCGGGCGGCAAGCTCACCACCTACCGCCTCATGGCCGAGCGAATCGTCGACATCATGTGCACCGAGATGGGGGAGACCCGTCCGTGTAAGACCGCCGACGAGGCTGTGCCCCCCGCCAAGGAAGCGCGCCTCTACACGATCGGCCACCGCCTCGAGAACGTCGAGTCCCGTAACGAGGGACCCACGCACGAGCAGATCATCTGTGAGTGCGAGATGGCCACCCGTGCCATGCTCGAAAACGTCATGGATACGCTGCCTAAGGGCCAGCTGGACGACGTGCGTCGCCAGATGCGCCTGGGTATGGGGCCGTGCCAGGGCGGCTTCTGCTCCCAGCGCGCCGCGGGCATCGCGCACGAGCGCGGTGATATCGACTCGGAACGCGCCAACGGGCTGCTTCGCCTGTTCTTGAAGAACCGCTGGATCGGCCTGTGGCCCATCCTGTACGGCAAGCAGGCCAGGCAGGCTGTTCTCGATGCATGGATCCACGAGGGCACGCTCGACGTCGAGCACCTGCCCGCAGCCAAGGAAGAGGTCGTTCGATGAGAGACGTCGTTGTTATCGGTGCCGGCCTGGCCGGTCTGTCCGCCGCGATCAAGGCCGCCGATGCGGGTCTGAGTGTCACCCTCATCACCAAGGGTGTGGGCGGTATTCAGCTCGGCACGGGCACGGTCGATATCCTCGGCTACGGCCCCGACCTGATTGACAAGCCTCTCGAGGCGCTGGAAGCCCACGTCGCCTCTCGTCCCACGCACCCCTACGCGCATATCACCCCGGCTCACGTCGGTGCGTCCGTCGCGTGGCTGCGCGACACGGTTGGCCCAGACGCCCTCATCGGCGACGAGACGCGCAACGTGCGCATCCCCACCGGCGTCGGCGCGCTGCGCCCCACCTGCCTGATCCCGCCCTCCATGGAGGCCGGTATCCCTCAGGCGGGTGCCCGCTACGCCATCGTGGGACTGAAGCGACTCAAGGACTTCTACCCCAGCCTCGTCGCCGAGAACCTGTCGCGTCAGACCGGCCCCGACGGCAAGGCGATCACTGCGCGTGCCCTGAGCGTCGACTACGTCGTGCGTGACGGTGAGGTCGACTCCGTGGGCACAGTGCACGCTCGCAGCCTTGACCACGAGGAGAACCGCGCGCGCCTGGCCGCCCAGATCCGTCCTCTCCTTCAGGACGGCGAAATCGTTGGCCTGCCCGCCGTGCTCGGCCTCGACGATCCGAACGCGTGGCGCGACCTGGCCGACAAGCTCGGTCACCCGGTCTTCGAAATCCCGATCCAGCCCCCGTCGATTCCCGGCATGCGGCTGAACGCACAGCTGACACGCATGGCTTCCGCCAAGGCGCGTGTCATCCTCGGCTCGCCCCTCACAGCGATTCACGCCGCGGATGGGCGCATCCAGGCCGTCGACTACGCCAGCGCTGGACGCGCCACACGCGTCGAGACACGCGCTGTGATCCTGGCGGCGGGCGGCTTCGAGTCCGGTGCCCTCGAGCTGGACTCCTACGGTGCCGTGGCCGATACCGTGTGCGGCCTGCCCGTCATGGGCCCCACCGGCCAGCTGCTGCACGCCGATTTCTGGGGCGACGAGCAGCCCCTGTTCCTGGCAGGCCTGGCCGTCGACGACTCCATGCGCGTCGTCGATGATAACGGCACGCCCGTGTACACCAACCTGTTTGCTGCGGGCGGCAACCTGGCCGGTGCCACCCGCTGGCGTGAAAAGAGCGGCGAAGGTATCGCGCTGGCCAGTGCCCTGGCCGCCGTCGACGCAATCGTGGAGGAGCTGAAATGACCCTGGAAATGTCAACGCTGATGGGACCGGGCGTGGAAGAAACCGACGTGCTCTCCCTGGAGGGTGACGCGGCGCTGCGCGCCAGCCTGGACGCCTGCGTCAAGTGCACGATCTGCGAGACGCAGTGCCCCGTCATGCGCGTCACTGACCTGTTCGGTGGCCCGAAGTACTCCGGCCCGCAGGCCGAGCGCTTCCGCAAGGACGGGCAGATGGTGGATAAGTCCATCGACTACTGCTCCTCGTGCGGCACCTGCTCGCTCGTGTGTCCCCAGGGCGTGAAGGTCACCGAAATCATTCACCACCGTCGTACCGCGATGAAGGAAGCGCACGGCATTCCGTTGCGTGACCGCCTCATCGGCCGCACCTCACTGATCGGCACCATGATGACCCCGGTCGCTCCGATTGCGAACTGGGCGCTGGATGTCAAGCCGATCCGTGTGGCGATGGAGGCCGTTATTGGTGTGCATCGCTCGGCTCCCATGCCGCGCGCCTACGGGCGCACCTTCGAGTCCTGGTTCAAGAAGCACACGCCGCTGCCCGGCTCGGGCACGCGCGGCCAGGTGATCTTCTTCCACGGATGCGCCGGCCAGTACTTCGAGGTCGAGACCTCCATCCACTCGGTCATGGTGCTTGAGCACCTGGGGTACGAGGTCTTGGTCCCCAAGCACGGCTGCTGCGGTCTGGCGCTACAGTCCAACGGCCTCTATAAGGATGCGCGCAAGTACGTCTCGAAGCTGACCAACGACCTGCGCAGCGTCAACCGCGATGCGCCGATCATCTCCGCGTCCGGTTCGTGTGCGGGCATGCTGCGCCACGAGGCGCACGAGATCCTGGAGATGGACACGCCTGAGCTGACGGATGTGGGTAGCCGCATGTGGGACATCAGCGAGTTCTTGCTGCACCTGTACGACAAGGGTGAGCTGGATACCAACTTCCAGCGCATCGACGTCACTATCCCGTACCATGCGCCCTGCCAGGTCAAGTCTCAGGGCCTGGGCAAGCCGGCCATCGAGCTCATGAGTTTGATTCCCGGCGTGACCGTCAAGGATTCCGAGCAGCCTTGCTGTGGCATCGCGGGCACGTACGGCATGAAGAAGGAGAAGTACGCGATCGCCCAGGCCGTGGGCGCTCCCGTCTTCGACTTCATCAAGCAGGTCAACGCCGAGCTGGCGGCATGCGACACGGAGACGTGCCGTTGGCAGCTGCGCACGGCCACGGGTGCGAATGTCGTTCATCCGATCTGGCTGATTCACAAGGCTTACGGTCTGCCCAACGGCTGAGACGCAAGCGAATATCCCCGGGCGCGCACGACGATGCGTGCCCGGGGATATTACTGTGTGCTCATGAGCATCTCTCGCCGCGTCGTCGTCACTGGAGCCTCTACCGGAATTGGGCAGGCTACCGCCCGCCTGTTGGCGAAGCGGGGGTGGAGGGTCGTTGCGGTGGCCCGTCGCCGCGAGCGCCTGGAGGCTCTCGCCGCCGAGATCGGTTGCGAGTACTGGGCGGCTGACCTGAGCGATGAGGCGCAGGTGGAGGAGATGGCCGCCCGCGTCCTGGAGGGTGGCCCCGTGGATGCGCTGGTCAACAACGCCGGTGGAGCTATCGGCGTGGACAGCGTCGCCGACAGTGACCCTGCCAGGTGGAGTGCGATGTTCGACCGTAACGTGCTGACTGCTCTGCACTGCTCGCGCGCTTTCCTGCCGGGTATGCGCGAGCGCGGGGGAGACCTCGTGTTCGTGACCTCGACTGCTGCCCACGACACGTATCCGGGTGGCGGTGGCTACGTGGCCGCCAAGCACGCTGAGCGCATTATTGCCAATACCCTGCGCCAGGAGCTGGTGGGCGAGAGCGTGCGCATCATCGAGATCGCGCCCGGCATGGTGCGCACCGAGGAGTTTTCTCTCAACCGCCTGGGCTCCCGGGAGGCGGCCGACCGCGTCTATGAGAGGGTTGCTGCCCCGCTCGTCGCCGAGGACATCGCCGAGGCGATTGTGTGGACCCTGGAGCGCCCGTCCCACGTCAATATTGATTCGATGATCGTGCGCCCGGTGGCTCAGGCGACGAATACTCTCGTGGCCAGGAACGCCCTCGAGGCGTAGGCGGCGAGGCCGAGCACCGAAGTGGGACGAGGCCGGGGTGGGGTGGTCCGTGGCGAGCGTGCCGTTCGTGGAGACCACGGCCATGCAAAGCACACGTCATTCAGTGATCGATAGGGCCTAAACGTTCATAGGTTGTTCACAGTTTCGCCACAACGTCCCCTCATGAGTGGTCTGTAGGCTGCGAGGCAATGATGCATGGATGAACAGAAAGGAGCGTCCTTCATGTCGGACGTCAGCAAGAACCTGGTGGGTGACACGGAGCGCACCTCGGTTCTGTCCCGGTCGGGTGAGCAAGCAGCAGAGCAGACCGAGGTTCTCCCCACCCACGTGCCTCAGGTCGAAACGGTGCAGATGCCTCCCATCACTCATCAGGAGAGCGCCAATGCGTTTGCTGGTATGCCTCTGGAGTCTGTTGCGCAGTCTTCTGCCGACGAACAGGAGAGGGACGAGGCCGTAGCACCCGCTGCGCAGGTGAGTGAGCCTGCGTCGAAGAAGACCTCGTGGGGCAAGCGCGCGGCTATCGCCGGAGCGGCCGCCGCCATCCTCTCCGTCGGCTTTGGTGCGGGTATGATCACTCACGCCACCGTGATGGGGGATGGACAGGACTATTACGAACAGGGATACGAGGACGGTGTCAACGACCAAGGTGGCGGGACTGAGGGCGATAACTTCGGTCCGGGTCACGGTCAGGGCCCTGACAACGATCAGCAAGGCCCCGCTGATGACCAGCGAGGTTCCGGTAACGATCAGCAGGATCGTGGCAATGACCAGCAGGGGACCGGTTCGCAGCAGGGGGATACCGGTAGCAGACGGCCCGGTCCTCCGCCGGAGGGCGGACGAGGCCCCGGTAGCTTCCGCGGCAGTAGTCAGGATACGACCGGCGAGAACAGCGATACGAGTGCCAGTTGAGTGAAGCGGGCGCGCGAGACGGTCCTAGTCTCACGCGCCCGTTACGCGAGCGTGGCCGCCAGCGTTGATGCGGCCACGATGATGAGGAGGGCAGCAAAGACTAAGCCGAGGACGCGATTCGACACGCGCGCAGTCAGGCGCGCTCCCACGAACCCGCCCACCATCGAGGCACCGTCGAACAGCGCGACCATTGCCCCGGCCTCGGCGGTGATCGTCAGAGTTCCGGAGAGTGTGCGCGAAGCCAAGCCGAAAACAGCCGTGATGACCATGACCAGCAGGGATGTGGCCGAGGCGCGCCTCATCGGGTATCGCAGCGCGAGGTGTAGGGCAGGCACGATCGCGAAGCCTCCGCCGACGCCGAAAAATCCCGTGAGGAAACCCGTCAGCGTCGCGAGCGCGACGACCTGCCCCACGGTCGCGAGCGTCCACGAGCGTTGACCACGCAGCTGTGCCCCGGCCTCGTGCGACGAAGGCGAGGCGGATGGGTGCAGCTGGGAGCGAACCATGAAGATCGCGACCGCTACCAGAAGAGCGCAGAAGGACAGCATGAGGGTCCGGGCTGACACGAGCGGGGCCAGTGCCGCTCCCGCCCACGTGCCCGCCAGGCCAGCGAGCGCGAAGATCGTTCCCTCACGCCACGCGACGCTCCCGCTGCGAGCGCGCGTGGCCAGGGAGACGGCGGCTGTCAGCCCCACGATGATGAGGGACAAGCCCGTGGCCTGGTGCGGGTTTTGGCCGAGGATGTAGACGAGAATGGGGACGGAGACAATGCCACCTCCTGCGCCGAGCGAGCCGACGACGACGCCGACGAGCGCGCCGATGAGGAGGGCGTGAAGGATCATCGGAGCCCCTGCCCGGGTGCAGGCGTGGGAGGACGGACCCCCAGGGAGGCCGCGAGCGCGGGGTCCATGATGTCGCAGGCCTGCCTGCCCGCCGCGATGAGCATGCCGATGGCGCGCAAGGCGGGGGTAGCGTGCTCGTAGAAGGCGCGGTAGCCCTCGCACAGGTAGTTGTGTGCGCGCTCGCCCCGGCGGACGAAACGGTCTTTCGGACACCCGCCCCAACACAGGCGCAGGTACGCGCACGCGCGGCACTCCTCGTCCAGGTCGGGCTTGAGGCGCGCAAAGTCACGCATCTTATCGGAGGCGGCCAGCTCCGACAGCGACGAGGAAGTGATCGAGCCGACCAACCAGTCCGGCTCCACCCAGTGATCGCAGGCGTACACGTCGCCGTTAAACTCCATCGCCATATTCGCCCCGCACACCGGCGCGTGCACACACACCGACGCCGACCCGAACATAGCCGACAGCGTCGAATCCACGTCCTGAATGAAGACCTCACCCACGTCGGAGGCCAGCCACTGGTCGAACACCTCGCACAGGAAACGCCCGTAGGAGGCGGGGGACGTGGAGCGGCTCGTCACGCAGTCCCCGTCCTGTCGGTACAGGAGCGCCGAAGCCCCGGAGCGCCAGCCGCGCTCGGCCTGAGCCAGGTAGGCGGCGCGCACACGCTCAACAATGGGAATGAACTGCAGGTAGCGAGCCCCAAGCTCGTCACGGAAGTAGCGATACACCTGCGCCCCGTGCTCCTCGTTCGCGGCGTTGACCGTGCACAGGATGTTCGTTTCCACGCCCGCGCGAGCCAGAGCCTCCCAGCCGCGCACAACCATCGCGTGGGTACCGCGCCCACCACGGTTCAGCCGGTAAGCATCGTGCATGTGAGCGGGTCCGTCGATGGAGACTCCCACGAGAAACTCGTGGTCCGCGAAAAAACGCGCCCACTCATCGCTCACCAGCGTCCCGTTCGTCTGCAGGGCATGACGCACACGCTGGGTGGGGCGACGGTAGCGCTCACACAGCTCCACGAGGCGCTCGAAAAAGCCGAGGCCGCGCAGGGTCGGCTCCCCGCCCTGCCACAGCATCGTTACTTCGCCGTCGGGGCTCGACTCAAGGAACGACTGCACGTAGCGCTCCAGCGTCTCCTCCGACATGGTCTGCGCCGCCGCATCGTAGAGCAACTCCTTAGACAGGAAAAAGCAATACTGGCAGTCCAGGTTACATGCCGCACCCGTCGGCTTCGTCACCACAGAAAAGGGGATCTGGGCACTCACGAACGCTCACCCCCAGCGCACACCCCCACCCCAGGCGAGGCCGTGGCCCCTCCCCGGTGAGGCGCGCGCTCGCGGTCGGCGTCCTCGTCGCCCGACGGGTGGGCCGCGATGTAGGCGCAGCCCTGGGCGGCCCCGAGCGGTCCGAGCGAGGCCGCGACCACGTCGATGTCCCACTCCATGACGGGAAGGAGTTCCGCACGCATGTGGGCGGCGATATCCTCCTTAATCTGGGGGAAAGCGTCCACGATCTCGCCCGCCACAATGATTGCTTTCGGATTGATGAGCAACGCCGCCGACCCGAGCACGTAGCCGATCGCCCGTGCGGCTCCCTCCAAGGCCGCCAGCGCACGCTCATCGTCGGCGCGCACAGCCGCGCGCAGTTCCCTCAGATCGCGTGCCCCCGCTCGCTCGCATAGGGCAGGCACCGACGCGAGCGTCTCCACGCAGCCGCGCTTCCCGCACCCGCACAGTGCATCGTTTCCCGCCACCGTGATGTGTCCCAGCTCCCCGGCCAATCCCGTCGCCCCGCCCACCAGACGAAAATCGGAGACGACGCAGCCTCCCACGCCGCCCGACAGGCGCAGGTAAATGAAGGACGACATGCCCGACCCCGCGCCCCAAAGCCCCTCCGCGAAAGCAGCCATCCGCACCGTGTTGTCCACCACCGGGACAGCCTGCCACCACCGTCCCGTCACTGACGCGACGTCCTCTACGCTCGGATAGGCATCCGACGCTACTCGCGCATGACGGCCCATTGGAATCGGAGCCCCAACGCCCACTGCACGCACCCGCGACACGTCGATCCCCTGGGAGGTGGCGCTCGCAGACAGTGCCTCGCAGGTCTGTTCGAGGCACCCCAGGAGCGTCGGGGATGCGGGGGAGACGATGTGGGCGGAGGCCAGGACGGTGCCGGAGCGGCTGAGCATGACGGCGGCGCAGGAAGTGCGTGTGACCAGGAGGCCGACCGCGTGCGCGGCGGATGCGTTGAGGGTCAGGAGCTGGGTGGGGCGACCGCGCCCGGGCGCGTTGGAGCGGACGGGCACGACCGATCCTTCGTCGAGGAGGGTGGTCAGGGCGCGGCCGAGGTTCGTGCGGGAGGTGTCCAGGGCTTCGCAGAGCTGCGAACGCGTCGCCGGGGAGAAGGAGAGGTGGGCGACGATACGGTCCTCGAGGGTGGGGAGGGGGTGGCGCGTGGGGTAGTGCATGTCCGTCCTTCCCGGGTGTGTGCCGTGAGCGGTGCCCCGCCACGGCCTCGTTACTTTTATGATACGCATCACTGAGTGTGTCTCGTGGGTGGCGTGCGTCTGTGTGGGTGTCGCGGCGGCGGAAGTCTGGAGTCCCTTCCGCCGCCGCGCGTCTAGTCGCTCGTGACCTCGTCGAGGTCGGAGCGAGCCGTGTTGACCAGTGGGATGTCGAAGTCCGTCATTGCCGCCATCCACTTGGCGAAGGAGTGGTCTCCGCGCTCGCGCAGCTGCAGGTAGAGGTTCGTGGCCAGCTCCCTGCGGATGTCGTCGTACACGGGCACGGTGTAGACGTTGTTCATCTCGGCGGGGTCCAGGCGCAGGTCGTAGAGTTCGTTGATCGACTCGGGGTTGATGACGAGCTTGAAGTCCCGCGTGCGAAGCATGCGCTGCTGGAGGGGGAAGTGGTGGCCGTGGAACTCGCACACGATGTCCTCGCGCCAGCCCTCAACGTCCTCGCCGCGGGTGAGGTCCACGATCGAGCGGCCATCCTCCACGAGCGAGGTGTCCAAGCCCGCGATGTCCAGGACCGTGGCCGGCAGGTCGATGAGGGAGACGAACGCGTCGGAGCGGCCCACCGTGGACACGCCGGGGATGTGGGCGATGAAGGGGACGTTGTAGATGTCGTCGTACATCATCGGGCCCTTGTCGTTGAGGCGGTGCGAGCCTGTGAACTCCCCGTGGTCCGCGCAGAAGAAGACCGCCGTGTCGTCCAGGATGCCCAGCTCGCGCGCCACGTCCATGATGCGCCCGATCTCGAAGTCGATCATCGCCGTGTATCCCCAGTAGACCGCGATGAGTTTCTTCCACTGCTCGTTCGTGAACGAGGACGTGGACCAGTAGGTCGCGTAGTTCTCCTGGATCGGGGGCTTGCCGATGAGGGGGTCTCCGAAGTTTTCCGGCAGCTCCACGAGGTCGGGGTCGATCAGGTCGAACCACTCGTCGGGCAGGAAGTAGGGCAGATGAGGGCCGAAGAAATGCACGTCGAGGCAGAAAGGCTGTCCCGAGTTTTTCCAGTCGGCCGCGTACTCGCGCAGCTTCTCGATCGCGCGGTCTGCCAGGAATCGCTCGAAGGTGGCCTCCTCAGGCTGGTCCAGGCGTGCGGCGATGATATGCCCGTCGCGCCCGCCGGGGAGCTTGCCGCGCCACAGGTCGTGGGCGCGCACCGGCGGGAGGTTATTGGCCTCGAGCCAGGCGACGTACTTCTCGTTGGCCACGGGGTTTTCGGCACCCCAGTAGGTGTCGTCGTCCGCGCCGAAGGCGTCGGGCAGGTTGTATCCGCAGTGGTACTTGCCGACGATGCCGACGTTGTAGCCGGCGTCGCGCAGCTCCTGCGTGTACGTCCACGTGCCCTTGGGGATCGAGACCTGGTAGGCGATGTTCCACTCGGGGTTGGCCAGCACCTGGTGCTTACCCGGGCGCTTGCCGGTCATGAGTGAGGCGCGCGCCGGCGTGCAGATCGCTGTGGGGGTGAAGCAGTGGGTGAAGGCGAAGCCCGATTCGCCCATTGCGTCGATGACGGGGGTGTGGGCGTGGGGGTTGCCCAGGCAGCCGATTGTGTCGGTGCGGTGCTGGTCGGTCATGATGACCAGGACGTTACGTACGTTGTCGGGAATGTCCCGAGTCTTGTCGGTCATTGGTGTGCCTTTTCGTCGTTGAATTCGGGGGTTGGCCAGTTACTTCTGGGAGACGACCGCGTCCATGTCTTCGAGTTCGGTGCCGCTGGTTTCGGTCAGGAAGCGAGCGGTGAAGATGACGGCGAGGACGCCGAAAGCGCAGTAGATCCAGTAGGTGCCGGCCGGCGACCAGGCGATGAGGAATGGGAAGAGTAGAACGACCAGGAAATTGACCAGGAAGTCTGCGCCCGACGCGAGCGACATAGCGCCGCCGCGGATCGAGTTGGGGAACATCTCGCCCATGACGATGGAGAAGATCGGACCCCACGAGGAAGTGAAGCCCAGGAGGAAGGTGCACAGGGCCGCGACCGCCAGGAACGCCAGAACGGGGGAGTGTGCGACGTCCGGCTTGCCATCGACCGTGGGGGCGACCGTGAAGACCGTGGCCACAACGCCGAGGGAGACGAAGATGAGGGTGCCGCCGTAGATCAGCATGCGCTTGCGGCCCACACGATCCACCAACATGATGCCCGACAGAACGCCGACGATCTTGAAGGCCGTGATGAGCAGCGTCTGGGCCAAGGCCATTGACTCGGTGAAGCCGACGGCGGCGAACAGGGAGTTCGAGTAGAAGAACACGCCGTTGATACCGGTGAGCTGCTGGAAGGCGGCGATCGCCATGCCGACGAAGACCAGGCCGCGCCACTTCGAGGACAGGATCTGGCCAATCGACAGCTTCGCGCCGCCGGTGGCCGTCAGAGACTCGGCGATGGCGGTGACGCGAGCGGCGGGATCTGCCTCTGCGCTGACCTTCGCCAGGATGGCCTCGGCCTCGTCGGTGCGTCCCACGGAGACCAGGTAGCGTGGGGATTCGGGGATCTTCGCCGTGAAGACGACGAAGAGAAGCGCCGGAATGATCAGGCACGCGAAGAGAACCTGCCAGGTCATGAGGCCTCCGAACGCAGGCCGCGCCGCGCCGCCCGTGAACGAGACGACCGCCGTGTTGATGAGGCCCGCGAAGAACAGGCCCAGAATGATCGCGAGTTGGCGGAATCCGATGAGGCGCCCGCGGATGTCGGCTGGGGCGATCTCGGCGACGTAGCCGGGGGCAACCGTGGTCGCCGCGCCAAAACCGATGCCGCCAATGATGCGGGTCAGGAGCAAGAATGGGTAGCCGAAGCCGCCCAGCAGCGGAGAGATTGGGCCGAGGAGGGCCTCGAACAGGAGGAAAGGCCCGACCCACATGAGCGTGGTCTTGCGGCCGATCCGATCAGAGATACGGCCCGCGGCGAGCGCCCCGAACAGGCCACCGATGACGCCAGCCGCGCCCGCAACCCCCTGAAGAATAGGGCCGAGTTCGAAGGTGGTACCCACCGCCTTGATGGCGGCGTTGAGGACCATGCCCTCAAAACCGTAAAAGAACGGGCCGAGGGTGGCGATGATCGCCAGCGTTGTCGCATAGCGCCTCGCGTTCTTCTCGCGAGGCGTGAGTGAGGGTGTCGTAGACATGTCTTCGTCCTTGAAGGTGAGGAATGCGCCCGCGCCTGCCGTGTGCGCACTCCTCACGCTACGCGCCTCAATTTGTGTCCGAGCTAACGGACATAAACATAATAAGTGATCTAAGTCACTCACCATGTTGGTGTTCACCGCTTCTGAATCACAAACTCCGGATCCGGAGCACTCGTCACCTCCACCGACTCAGCATCAATAACCAACGCCTTCGCACCACGCAGACGCAACGTCCCACGCACCCGCACCCAACTATCCGCCGCAGGAACCGCTCCGTCCCACCGCACCGCAAAACCAATCGCATACGCGTCCGCCGCACAACACCAAATCGCCATACGCGCCACCGCGAAACTCTCCTCCTGCGTCAACCGCGGAATCGACGCCTGCCCCCGCGCCGAAGCCTCGCTCATCACAAAACCCGTCAACTCCACACGCTGACCATCATGCACCTTCCCATGAGACGCAAACTCCTCAACCTGAGCAGCAAAATTCTCCGTCGTCAGCTCCAACACCCCACTCGACGAGGCCTGGGACCCACCCCCGCTCTGGCTCCCACCCGGGGTGGCCGACTGCGCGCCCCCATCCGCGCTCGCGGGGGGAGCGGAGGGGCTGTCCTCGGATGGTGCGCCGGGGTCCGCCTCGGCCTCGTCTTCGGTGTCTGCGGCGCGCGCGCTAATCGTGGTTGCGGCCAGCTCAGAGGGGGACACGCGGAAGGGGAGAATCAGGATGAGGGCGGCCAGGATAGCCACGCAGGCGCGCGTCAGTCCACGACGCGACGACGCGGGCGCATGGGTGTGCTCCCCATGGGTGTGCTCACCTTCGCCCACCTCCAAACGTGACGACAACGCCAGTGCGCACGCCAACAACCCGACGCCCGACACGAGGATGCCCAGCCGCGCCGACGGTGGCACGAATGACCCGTAGCGTCCCGACAATGCCATCCACGCGAGCGCCGCGCCCAACCCTGCCAGTGACAAAGCCTCCAGGGTGGGAGCAATCCGATCCAACAGCTTCACGAGAGAACCCCCATCCACCAGGAGCCGCCAACAACCAACGCGGCAACTGTTGTCACCGTCACGAACAGGCGCGCCACAAACATTCCGCGGAACTGCGACGACAACAACGCCACGTTCTTTACGTCCATCATCGGCCCGTACACCATGAAGCCCATGAGAGCACCTGTCGGTGCCAATGAGGCGAACGAGCGTGCAATCAACGCGTCAGACGATGAACACAGGGACAGGGCGAAACCCGCTCCCATCATCAGCGCCAACACGCCCGCCGCAGGCAGCCCCGACAGCAACGACGACACCGGCCACAGCACCTGTGCCACCGTTGATGCGGCCACGCCTCCCAGTAAGAACGGCAAAATTCGCCCAAATGAGCGACCCGTCGCCGCCAGCACGCCAGAGACGCTCCGGTCGGGCATCTCGCACCCGTGCTCGCAACAACACGCGTCGCCCCCGTGATCGGTGTCCGACAGGCTCTCCTCGCGCAGTGCGCGCGGGGGAATGACCAGCATAGACAGGCCGACCGTGAGGGCGACGACGACGGAGAGGCCGACGCGCGCCGCGACGAGCGACCACGACCCGAAGGCGTAGAGCGTCGAGGCGAACACCAGCGGGTTGATCGCGGGGGAGGCCAGCATGAGGGTCGTCGCCGCCGACAGGGGAACCCCCTTGCGCAGGAGGGAACGGAAAATCGGAACGGCCGAGCAATCGCACACGGGCAGCACGAAAGCTGCGAGGAGCGCAGTCAGCACCGAGGCGAGAGGGTTCGTCGGGAACACCCGGGCGATGAGCGCGGGGGAGAGGTAGGCCTCGATGAGTTCGGCGACGAAGACACCCAGGAGGAGGAAGGGGATCGCCTGCAGGGTCATGCCCACCGCAATCGTCGCTGCGCGCCCAACCGGGAAACCCGCGCCGGATAGGGACCCCTGCAACGCCCAGACGACCAGCAGCGCGGCGATCACGCACACGCCGACGAGCGCACCCCAGGGGCGCATGGGGCGTTTCGTTTCCGTTTCAAACACCCCACAACTCTAGTGCAGGGTTGCGCGCTCCCCGAAAGCACGCGCCGTGGCAACGAGGCCGTGGACCCGGGAAGAGGAGAGCACGCCTGCGCTGTGGGCAGACAGACGCGCCCCCGATGGGCATCTGAACAGTCGCTTCGCTACACTGGTTTTTCGCTACGATCCGGCCCGCGACAGCGGGGTATCACCGGGGAGCATCCGGAAGAAAGAGGGCAGCGATAGCCGGCCACGGCCTCGTCCCCTCCAGTAGAACCGGACGGGAGGGCCCGACACAGCCCCAACGAAGCGGCCGCGCCCGACCAACGGGAGCGGCAAGCGGGGTGGTACCGCGGGTGCCGGCGACGCCGGTCCTCGTCCCTGTATAGGCGCGAGACGAGGACACTCATGACGAAGCACGGTTTCTATCCCCGCCACCGGCAAGACGAGGTGGACCCCAGCCCTTCCTTCCCGACCATGGAAGCATCCACGCTGGCCTTCTGGGCGAGCGACGACACCTTCCGTAAGTCGATTGAGATGCGCGACGCCGGCGAGCACGGCTCCAACGAGTTCGTGTTCTACGATGGCCCGCCTTTCGCCAACGGCCTGCCCCACTACGGTCACCTCCTGACCGGCTACGTCAAGGACGTGGTGGGCCGCTACCAGACCATGAAGGGCCACCGCGTCGAGCGCCGCTTCGGCTGGGACACGCACGGCCTGCCTGCCGAGCTCGAGGCGCAGCGCCAGCTCGGTATCGAAGACGTCACCGAGATCACCCGCGAGGGCGGCATCGGTATCGAGGCGTTCAACGCGGCCTGCCGTTCCTCCGTCCTGCGCTACACGAAGGAATGGGAAGAGTACGTCACCCGCCAGGCCCGCTGGGTGGACTTTGAGCACGACTACAAGACCCTGGACAAGTCCTACACGGAGTCCGTGCTGTGGGCATTCAAGCAGCTCTACGACAAGGGACTGGCCTACCAGGGGTACCGCGTCCTGCCCTACTGTTGGAACGACCGCACGCCTCTGAGCAATCACGAGCTCAAGATGGACGACGAGGTCTACCAGGACCGCACCGACAACACGGTGACGGTGGGCCTGCGTCTGGAGAAGAAGCTGCGTGAAGACTCGGCGCGCCCCGAGCTGGCGCTCATCTGGACGACCACGCCCTGGACCCTGCCCTCGAACTCGGCCGTCGCCGTGGGGCCGCAGATCGAGTACTCCCTCGTCGAGGTCGCGGCCGACCATGAGGGTAACCTTGCGGGTGAGCGTGTCCTCATCGCCACCGACCTGATCTCGTCCTATGCCAAGGAGCTGGGCGAGGACCACACCATCGTCGCCACCTACAAGGGCCACGAGCTGGTGGGCCTCCACTACCACCCGATCTACGACTACTTCGACACGCCCGAGCGCCGCGCCGAAGGCGGCGCCCCCGGCCCCAACGGCTGGTCCATCATCGCCGCTGACTACGTGACGACGACGGATGGCACCGGCCTCGTCCACCAGGCACCCGCCTTCGGTGAGGACGACATGTGGACGTGCATGGAGTACGGCATCGGCCTCGTCATGCCCGTCGACGAGGGCGGCGTCTTCACCTCGGAGGTCCCCGACTACGAGGGCATGCAGATCTTCGACGCGAACCGCTACGTGGTCGCCGACCTGCGCGAGCAGGGCGGTCCGATTGCGCGCCGCGCCCCCGAGATCCGCGCCGTGCTGGTGCGCGAGAAGTCCTACGTGCACTCCTACCCGCACTGCTGGCGCTGCCGCAAGCCCCTCATGTACAAGGCCGTGTCCTCCTGGTTCGTCCGCGTGACCCAGATTCGCGACCGCATGGTCGAGCTCAACCAAGAGATCACCTGGACCCCCGCGCACACCAAGGACGGCATCTTCGGCAAGTGGCTGGAGGGTGCCCGCGACTGGTCGATCTCGCGTAACCGCTTCTGGGGCGCGCCGATCCCCGTGTGGGTGTCGGACGATCCGGCCTACCCGCGCACGGACGTCTACGGCTCCATCGCGGAGCTTGAGGCCGACTTCGGCGTGAAGGTCACGGACTTCCACCGTCCCTTCATCGACTCTCTGACGCGCCCGAACCCGGACGACCCGACGGGCAAGTCGACGATGCGTCGTATCTCCGACGTGTTCGACTGCTGGTTCGAGTCCGGCTCGATGCCCTTCGCGCAGGTGCACTACCCGTTCGAAAACCAGGAGTGGTTCGAGAACCACTACCCGGGCGACTTCATCGTCGAGTACATCGGTCAGACGCGCGGCTGGTTCTACACGCTGCACGTCCTGGCGACCGCCCTCTTCGATCGTCCCGCGTTCCGCTCCTGTGTCTCTCACGGCATCGTGCTGGGTGACGACGGCCTGAAGATGAGTAAGTCGCTGCGTAACTACCCGGACGTGGCCGAGGTGTTCAACAAGTACGGTTCCGACGCGATGCGTTGGTTCCTCATGTCGAGTCCGGTCGTGCGCGGCGGCAACCTGATCGTCAAGGAGGAGTCGATCCGCGACACGGTCCGTCAGGTGCTGCTGCCGATCTGGAACACGTACTACTTCTTCACGCTGTACGCGGGTGCCTGCAACAAGGGTGAGGGTTACGAAGCGAAGCGCATCGACCTGTCCTCGCCCGAGGCCGTGGCCGCGCTGGTGCAGATGGACCGTTACCTGCTGGCGCACACCCGTACCCTCGTTGAGGACGTGCGTGGTGCGCTGGATGCCTATGACGTGGCGGGTGCGTGCGAGGTGGTCCGCGACTACCTGGATGTTCTGACGAACTGGTACGTGCGTACCCAGCGTCAGCGCTTCTGGGACGAGGACAGTGCCGCGTTCGACACGCTGTACACGGCTCTCGTGACGCTCATGGAGCTGGCGGCACCCCTGCTGCCGTTGCTGGGCGAGGAGATCTGGCGTGGCCTGACGGGCGGAGAGTCCGTGCACCTGACGGACTACCCGGTTATCGACGAGGCCGTGGATGCTCCCGAGCTGGTCGCCGCTATGGACGAGGTTCGTTCGATCGTGTCGTCGGCTCACGCGCTGCGCAAGACGCATCAGCTGCGCGTGCGCCAGCCGCTGGCCTCCCTGCAGGTCGTCTCCGAGCACTTTGCTGCCCTGGAGCCCTTCGCGGACCTGATTGCTTCCGAGGTGAACGTGAAGTCCGTGGTGTTCTCCGCGCCGGAGAATTCGGGCTTGAGCGTGCGCACCGAGCTTTCGCTCAACCCGCGTGCCTTCGCCCCGTCGGTTCGTAAGCTGACGAGCCAGCTGTTCAAGGCGCAGAAGTCCGGGCAGTGGGAACTGACGGAAGATGGCGCGTGCCGTTTCCCGGGCGTCGTGGTTGACGGCGCTCCGCTGGAGCTGACGGGCGACATGTTCTCGGTGTCCACCTCCGTGGACGCTGCCGAGGGGCAGGTCGCGGACGTGCTGGCGTCGGGCACCTTCGTGGTGCTCGATACGGAGCTGACCCCCGAGCTGGAGGCCGAGGGCTACGCCCGCGACGTCGTGCGCGCTGTCCAGGACGAGCGTAAGAACGCTGGCTTGCACATCGCGGACCGTATCGACCTGTCGCTGACGGTTCCGTCCGATCACGTGGCCGACGTGGAGACCTGGCGCGACATGATCGCCGCCGAGACCCTCGCGCTGTCGCTGACGATCGAGGCTGGCGACAAGCTCGCGGTGAGCGTTGCCAAGCACTGAGTGCTGAAAACTCAGGCGGGCGGGCTGCGCGAAGGCGCGGCCCGCCCGCTTTCATAGGTAGGGGCCGGGAGGAGGCTCCCGGCCCCTATGTTGTGCGTCAGTCGTCGAGTGGATTCACGAGCGTCAAGGTACTGTTTGTCTCTTCTGTTCGTCAGCTACCCCTGACGACAGTGCGTGTCCCACCATATAGCGGGACACGCACCTCCGGGAGTCTCACTCGCATAACACGCGATCAGCTCTCTCCCGCGGTCATCTCCTGGTAGCGCTTGAAGAGGAGCGCCAGGCGTTCCTCGTTGGTCTCCAGGGGCTTCTTCGCGCCGAAGGCCCGGTCGACCGCGCGATCGAGGACGCGGTGAGCCTTGAGCAGGCTCGGGGCCATCGCCAGCGGGTTGTACATGTCGGCCAGGCTCGCCCCCGGCTGCTCGGCGCGAGCGTCCAGAACGCCCTGCCCGGCCGCGATGATTGCGGCGCGCTCCTTGTCGGATACCTCGGGCAGTGGGAGGGTGTTCCACACGATCTTGTTGGAGAAGTTGAGATCAGACTTAAGTCTCCCGCCTACGGCCTTTTGCCACGTAATAAACATCGACGAGCTGATAATGGCGAAGAGAAAACCGTCTGTATCAATCGCAGTAAAAACCTTATTGCCGGCAATTACTGATTCGCTATAGTGGGCACAGGTGAAGAATTGACGTGATCCAGAGACAACGGCGGGGATTGCCGCATAGGGGTGTAGAGGACGATTTTTATTGGGCCTCATCAAGTATGGAATGTCGCGCAGCTTCCAGGCGTCGCCCGTGTGTGATTGCTTCTCGCGCCAAGTCTGACATGCTTGCACGCGCTCCTTCAAGAGTCGGCTTCTTTCGATGTCACGAGGATCGAAGTCCTCTGTATCCATCCACAGGCACCAGCGGTCTAAGCCCTGCACCACTTCACGGCCCATGCGGAAGGGGCGCAGATACTTGGCCGCGATCGGATCCGCCGCGAAGCGGGGATAGTCCTCCGCTTCAACGATGAGGTGCCCGCCGTCTGCCGGTTTCGAGCCGTAGTGGACTGCTGGAAGGCTCGGAGAACGGGGGGACGTACGCTTCTCGATGAAAATGTCGGGCCCCTCGACCAGGTAGGGGTTGATGTGGTTGACCGGCAGTGCCTCGGGCTGTGCCTTGAGGGTCGAGTACGTGAAAAGCACGGGGCGTGACTTCTCGTGCGGGGCTCCCCGGTCGAAGCCCGTGATGACGCAGTGGACGGCGGCGGCCCCCGGCGCCTCGGACGTCCACGCGAAGGTCTGGTGCGCGAAACGGATCCTCCAGCTGCCTTCGAGGAGGGGACGGAAGAGGGCCGCGACGGGCGCTCCTTGTGCGATCGAGTTGGTCGAGACGAAGGCGAAGCGGCCGCCGTTCGGGACGGACCGGAAGTAGCGGGAGGCCTTGATGAACCATCCGGTCACGTAGTCCAGGTACCCGTCGTAGCCATCGCCCCACACGAGGCGGAGGTCATCGGTCTGATCCTCGGAGCGCATGTACTGGCCGATGAAGGGTGGATTTCCGACGATCCTGACGGATGGGGAGGGGGGACATACCTGCGTCCAGTCCGTGCGCAGCGCGTTGCCGATCATGATGTGGGCGGACGCCTTGAGGGGAAGGATCGAGGGGGCCTGGCCGAGAAGGCGCTCCATCTCGCGATTCGCCTGGTGGTGAGCGAGGTGTAGGGCGGTCTGCGCGATCCGTGCCGGCCATTCCTCGATCTCGATGCCGAAAAAGTGATCCAGCTGGACCATGATCTCAGCATGTTCTCCCCGGTCGTCGAAGAACATCGTGGCTTGGAACTCGTCGTTATTCTTGCGGGCGAGTTCCAGCTCCCGGATACGCACCAGGATCTCGGTGTCCAGACTGCGTAGTTCGCGGTAGGCGACGACCAGGAAGTTGCCGCAGCCGCAGGCGGGATCCATGATCCGCAGCTCGCCGAGCTCTTTACGAAGGTCCGTCAGCTTTTTCGCGTCGTGCACGTGGTCTGCGAATTTTTGGCGCAGCTCATCGAGGAAGAGCGGACCAAGCGTCTTGAGGATGTTTGTCTCGCTGGTGTAGTGTTCGCCGAGCTCGCGGCGTGCCTCGGGGGACTTGACGGCCTGGAAGAGCGATCCGAAGACGGCTGGGCTGATGCCCGACCAGTCGAAGGCGCACGCGCGCATGAGCTCGTCACGCATCGTGGAGGAGAAGCTGGGGATGTTGAGCCGCTCCTCGAAGATCCCGCCGTTGACGTACGGGAAACGCGCGGTCAGCTCGTCGAGGGTCGACTGACGGCACTCCATGGGTGTGTTCAGCGTCTGGTAGAGGACTGCGAGCTGCGCGCCGAGGTCGCTGCCGTCTTCACGAGTTCGGGTCTCGAGAAACTCCGTGAACAGGTCGCGTTCCCACAGGCCTGCGTCGTCACCGTAGAGACAAAAGAGCGTGCGGATGAGGAAGATGGAGGCCTCGTGGTCGCTGTAGCCCGACCCGTCCAGGGCCTCGTAGAGGTCGGCCATGACGCGGGCGGCTCGAATCGAGGCCTCCTCTTGCTCGCGTGAACCGACCTGGACCATTCCGTATCCAGCGAGGAACTTCAGGTCGTCAACGTGATCGGGGAGCTTTGCGAGCTCGAACTCCGTGCGCCCAGATTCCACGTTGTCAGCGCTCGTCATATCCTGGTCGAGATCGACGATTCGGATACGGTGGAAGTCGCTCATAATCAGGAGGCGCGGAGTTTCGACGTCCGCGAGATCGTGGATGTAATCGAGCGCCTGCTCCTCAGCCTCGTTCAGGTTCTTACCCGCGGACTTCATCTCGATGAGCGCCTTGCCCGGGATGAGGGCGTCGATATAGCCCTGACGTCCCGTCGACGCTCGGTTCGAACGCCTCTCGTAGGAGATAGCTTTGCGTTTGGTGATACCGAAGCACTGCATGAGTTCACGCATGAACTCATGGCCCTCCTGTTTCTCATCACCCACGCAATCGCTCCACTCGTGAGCAAACTTCACGCATCTGTCGCGGATGGTATTAAGCGAGAGCGTTGCAGACACGGACGACTCCTGGGGTTAATCGAGGGATGAATGTCAAACGGCTTATGTTGCTCGATTAGTATATGTGCACCGGATGAACAACAAGGAAGCCTCGCGAGGGGTGCCCAGAATCCAGGAGAGAACGAGTGGGTGCCGAAGCGCTAGCGCGACGCGATGTAACGCAGGTCGACGGTCGCCTCGCGCAGGCGTTCGAGGTAGGCAGAGTTCGACGTCATCCACGGTGAGAGGACGGGCTGGCCGTCCTGCTTCATGAAGGAGTTCAGCAGATCCTCGCGAGAAAAACGAGTGGCGAAGAGGATCTGGCGCAGCTCAAGGCTGTTCGCCGCCTCGACGCTCAAGATGGGGTAGGTCGCGTGCGTGTAGCGCTTGACCCTGGGCCACGGCGTGTCGGTGATGCGCCAGCGGCCATCGGTCGGCGGATCGCTCGGTAGGACGATGGGACGCAGACGAAGATTGGCGCGGCGCAGCGCACCGAGCTGCGTGATCAGGACGTAGCTGGCGAAGGCCTCGCTGCGCGTGTCCATCGTGAAGCGCGTGCTCGGGTGGCGCTCGGACCAGCTGAAACGGTAGTAGCCCGATATCTCCCACATCGTGAAGAAGTCGGTGTTGTAGGACGAGAATGAGTGCCCGTAGCCGTATCCGTTCTGGAAGTCACTTTGTGCGACGGAAGTACCCGAACAGAGCTTCCCAATCAACGTCTCTAACTTCTCCAACATGCTCGGAGACTCCTTCGATGATGTTTTGCGTGATGAGTTCGTCAATCGTCATGGCAACCCATGCGCCCAGAGCGACCTTCTCGAGGATACGAACTTGTGGAGCATATCCGTAGGACCCGTGGTCTTCGTCGAGCAAACAGATCTCGATCATGACGTCCTCAGGCAGAGCGTTGCCCGTGAAACGGAACTGGTGGTAGAGCTCGTTGAAGTTGGCCGGCGGCCCCGAGCGGAACTCGGAGGGGAAGATGCCGCCGTTCATGATGGGGGTCAGATGGCGTCCGCCGACGTGGCCAATATGGTCGAGGCCGGTGATGTCGAAGGCTTCGATGAACTCGGCTTTGGAACGGAAATATCGATTGGTTCCGGGGACCTCGCCGTGGTCGCGATCCTGGCGCCACGCGGGGAACGTGGTCTTCGGTTTGGCGTATCGGGAGCGAAGCCAAGCATTGGTCGACACCAGTTCGGGGTCAGTGCCGTCGGACATCTGGGCCGCCATGGAACCGGTGACGTCCATGCCCGCGCGATAACGTTGCCCGAGTCCCGCCTCGGCGTGGGGGAGCACGTCCCCGGGGCCGGGAGCGCGCACGGGGAACATCGCGCTCATGGGGGTCACGACTTCGTCTGGGTGCGGATTGTGCGGCTCGGGGGGCATGGAAGCTCGATTCTCTGTGGTGATGTCAGGTCAGGAAACGGCGGTCCCGGCCGCTATCGTCCTGGCGGCAGCGGGATTGGGGGAACTACGGACGGCTGTGGGGGAGTCGGGGACGATTGAACAGGGGAAGAAAGGATTGGGGACACGGCACGCGCGGGAGCCTGAGGGCCGTGCGCAGGCCGTGCGGGCCTGTCCGCTGTGGGACGCTGGGGCGCGGAGCTGCCCCTGTCGCTGTGCGCGTGCGCTCCTGCATGGGAGACAGTACTCGCTTGGGTTTGCTGTCCGGTATCCGCGACTTTTGACGCCACGGGCGAAGAGGCCGTGTGCACGGGCTTGTCTGTTTTGCTGCGCCGCGGCCCCTTGCTTCCCTTATGCCCGCGGCTGGGCTTAGCGGGCTTTCTGAACATTGCCAGCTCGAGGGCGTTCATGAGCGGACAGACCATCTTGTTGTAGCGCTCGTAGTCCAGGCCGTAGAGTTCTTCGCTCACGCATTTGAGGCGCACGTTGGAGAATTGCACCTGCGTGTAGAAGAAGATCGACATGGGGACTTTGAACACCGTGGAGATGCCAGCGATTGCGATGCTTGAGGATTCGGGGATCGTCAGGACGTCGTCGCGTGACTTGATGCGCTGGCTTTTCTCATCCACGAAAATCACGATTTCCGTGAAGTAGTCGAATGCGGCGTAGATCGCTTGGAGCATTTGCTGCCACGAGACGCGGTGCGTCAGCGTGAACGTTGACCGAATCCAGCCGCTATCGACATGTTGTCCTTCAAGATACATGGCACTGCTCCTCTCGCGTCGTTGTTCGCCGAAGGTGTGTGGGTGTTCAGCCGTGGGTGGGGGCGGCGGACCCGTTGGGCTTGGCCGCGGGCACGTGCATCATGATCTCCATGGAGTCCATGAGCTGAGACATCGACTTGTTGTACTTCTCGTAGGTGGTGTTGCGGAACTCTTGGTTGACGCAGCCGACGGATACCGCCACGGCTTGGCTCTGATTGCGGAACGTGACCATCAGGGGGGCGTTGAGGACCGTGGAGATGCCGCGCAGTATGATCGCGCGGTCTTCGGGGATTGCGAGGATGTCCGACTGCTTGGTCACGGAGATCTGCGTGCCGTCGACCAAGACCTGTGGGTTGGCGAAGTACGGGTACGCCCCGTGCACGGCCTGGAGCAGCTGGTTCCACGTGACGCGGTACGTCAGGTTGAACGTGGAGCGGACCCAGCCGTTTTCCTCACGTTCTTCAACGAGCAGCATGTCTCATCCTTATCGTGTCACGCGCGCATGAGAGCGCGCGTGAGGGGCATCCTATCAGTGAGCGCTCAGCGAGCCGCATCGATAGTTGCTTTCGCGGTTTTCAGGTCGACGCCGGTGCGGTCCCTGTATGCCTTGATGGCGCTGACGAGGCGGCCGTCGGCCACCATCCGGAGTTCGGCATCCGTCAGCTCGAGGCTGGTAGAGACGATCGCGGATGTGGGCACGGGCACGGCGTCAATCGCGGCCTTGGCTGCCTTGAGACTTACGCCGGTGCGATCCTTGTATGCCTTGACTGCCGCGATTTTCGGGCCCGTGGCCAGCAACTCCATTTCGGCGTCGCTCACTTCCAGGGACGAGGCCGTGGCGGGGGCGAGTGAATCAGTGGAAGCAACGGGGGAGGAGGGACCGGCCAGAGCCGAGATCCCGGCGTCCGCGTAGGCGGCGCGCAGGCGCGCCTCAAGGTTCGCGACCTGCTCCTTCAGTCGGCGGTTTTCGGTGCGCAGCTCCTCAATCTCGCTTGCTTGGCTGAACCACTTGCCCATGGAAATCCTCCATATCTCATTCTTACTTGTCCCTCCCATCCTACTCGCCCCGTCAGGACAGCGGACCACCGTTCGGGCCACGGCCTCGTCGATGAGAGGACCGCCGGGGCACAAACGCGCCGTGACCGGCAGAACAAGCCGCTCGCGCCGCGCGGGCCGGTAAAATAGCGAAGACACTGCGAGCCGCGGAGGAAACATGGCAGGCGAATCGTTCTTCGGGCAAGAGCCCACCCACGACGACCAGCGAGGCGGCATCCCCGCCGACCTGATCCCGTATCTGGAAGCGGCCGACGAGGCCCCCGAACCCGAGGACGGCGGCACGGCTGCCGACCCGCAGGCTGATGAGAGCGAGCGCGAGGCCGCCCTGCGCGCCCTCGTCGAGCACTCGCTGCTGCTGGGTCCCGACCCCTCCGTCCTCGCCGAGATCGAGGGTGAGGTGGACGAGGACTTCGCCGACGACGCCGCCGAGGAGCGCGAGGAACGCGCCTCCCACGAGGCAGCGCTGGCCAAAGCCGAGGACGACATCGCCCTGGACGCCCGCGTGCAGGAGATCTACCAGTCCATCGTCGCGCGCGCCCCCGAGCACGACATCGACCCCACCCTCGACCGGGTGAAGCTCGCCCTGGACATCCTGGGCGACCCGCAGAACGCCTACCCGTCAATCCACATCACGGGCACGAACGGCAAGACATCCACATCCCGTATGATCGACTCGCTGCTGACCGCGTTCGGCATGAAGACGGGCCGCTTCACGAGCCCGCACCTGCTCGACGTACGCGAGCGCATCTCCCTGGAAGGCCACCCGATCACGCGCGAGGGCTTCGTACGCGCCTGGGAGGACATCGCCCCCTACGTCGGCATGGTGGACGAGCGCAGCCTGGAAGAGGGCGGCCCGCGCCTGTCCTTCTTCGAAGTCTTCACGATCATGGCGTACGCGGCCTTCGCCGACTACCCGGTCGACGCCGCCGTCGTCGAGGTCGGCATGGGCGGACGCTGGGACGCCACGAACGTCATCGACGCCGGCGTCTCCGTCATCACCCCGATCGCCCTGGACCACACCAAGTGGCTCGGCTCCACAATCAAAGAGATCGCGCGCGAAAAAGCCGGCATCATCAAACCCGGCCAGGTCGTCGTCATCATGAAGCAGCAGGAGGCAGTCCTCGACATCCTCCTCGAACAGGCCCGCACCGTCGACGCCATCGCACGCGTCGAAGGCCGCGACTTCGAGGTCGTGGACCGCCAGATGGGAGTCGGCGGCCAGATGATCACCATCCGCACACCCTCCGCGGTCTACGAAGACGTCTTCGTCCCGCTGTTCGGCCAGTATCAAGCGCACAACGCGGCCGCAGCCCTCGTCGCCGTCGAAGCCTTCATGGGCGGCCGCGGCCTGGATGGACGCATCGTCGAACAAGGCCTCATGAACGCATCAAGCCCCGGACGCATGCAAGTCGTGCGCCACTCACCCACGATCATCGTGGACGCCGCACACAACCCCGCAGGCGCAGCAACCCTGCGCGAAGCCATCGAATCCTCCTTCGCCTTCGCGCGGATCGCAGGCGTCTACGCAGCGATGGGAGACAAAGACGTCGAAGGCGTCCTATCCGAAGTCGAACCCTTCCTCGACCACCTCGTCGTCACGCAGATGCCGGGCGAACGCGCAGCCGACGTCGCCCGCCTTGCCGACATCGCACAGGAGGTCTTCGGTCCCGACCGGGTAGATGTGCGCGAGTCACTGGCCGACGCGGTCGATCGTGCAGCCGAAATCGCCGAGGCCGGGGCGCAGCCCTCGGATCGCAGCGGAGTCCTGGTGTTTGGCTCAGTGATGCTGGCCGGTGACATGCTGGCGCTCGCGGGCCACTCCCCGCGATGAACTGAATCACCCCTGAGGCGGTCGCTCTGTGGCGGCCGCCTCAGTTGGGTTTTTGTATGGAACGTGGCACGATTATCTCAACTACAAGAAAAGATGAGCATTTTGCAAGGAGGCACCATGAAGAAGCTCGTCAATGATGTTCACGCCGTTGTCCGCGAAACCCTGGAGGGATTCGCCCTGGCCCACCCCGACCTCGTCGATGTCCACTACTCGCCCGATTTCGTCACCCGCGCCGTTCCTAAGGCCGAGGGCAAGGTCGGCCTCGTCTCCGGCGGCGGATCCGGGCATGAACCCTTGCATGCGGGCTTCGTCGGAGAAGGCATGCTGGACGCAGCCGTGCCCGGCGCGGTGTTCACCTCGCCGACCCCCGACCCGATCCTGGAAGCCACGAAGGCCGCCGACCGCGGGGCAGGCGTCCTGCACATTGTCAAGAACTACACGGGCGACGTCCTCAACTTCGAGACCGCGGCCGAGCTGGCCGACATGGAGGACATCCAGGTCTCCACGGTCATCGTCAACGATGACGTGGCCGTCGAAGACTCCCTCTACACGGCGGGTCGTCGCGGCGTCGCCGGTACCATCTTCGTGGAGAAGATCGCGGGCGCGGCCGCCGAGCGCGGCGACTCCCTGGAGGAAGTCACCCGCATCGCCACCAAGGTCAACGACCAGACCCGCTCCATGGGCCTGGCCCTGGGACCCTGCACCGTGCCCCACGCTGGCAAGCCCTCCTTCGACCTGGGTGAGGACGAGATCGAGCTGGGCATCGGTATCCACGGCGAACCCGGATACCGCCGCGGCTCCATGGAAAGCGCTGACGCCCTCATCGCCGAACTCTACGAGCGCGTGCGCGGTGACCTCGGCCTGATCGAGGGCGAGAGCGTCGTCGCCCTGGTCAACGGCATGGGCGGCACCCCCATCTCCGAGCTCTACATCTGCTTCCGCGCGCTCGCGGCTCTGCTGAAGAAGGACGGCATCGAGATCGCCCGTCAGATGGTCGGCAACTACGTCACCAGCTTGGAGATGCCCGGCGTCTCCGTGACCCTTATGCGCGCGGACGACGAGCTGCTCGAGCTCTTCGACGCACCCGTGAACACGGTCGCCTGGAAGTAAGAAACGGTAGGAAGGAAGAAGGAGAGAGACGATGAGCCTGGATGCGCAGTGGGCACAGCGGTGGATCGAACTGTCGGCGAGTGCGGTTGCCGAGCACCGCGATTACCTGGTGGACCTGGACCGAGCGATCGGGGACGGCGATCACGGCGAGAACATGGACCGAGGCTTCCGCGCTGCGGTTGAAGCCCTCAGCGAGGCCCAGCCGAGCAGCGTCGCAGAAGTCCTCAAGACGGTCGCCAAGACCCTCATGTCCACGGTCGGCGGTGCCGCCGGACCCCTGTACGGAACCGCCTTCCTGCGCGCATCCAAGGCCGCCGGTGGCGGCGACCTGGACGGCGTGGGCGTGGCGGCCGTCATCGAGGGAGCACTGAGTGGCATCCAGGCGCGCGGAAAGGCCACCACGGGTGAAAAGACCATGGTGGACGCGTGGACCCCGGCCCTCGAGGCCGCCCGCGCGGTCGCTGAGGCGGGCGGAGACGCGGGCGTCGTCCTGGAGGCAGCTGCCACGGCCGCCGAGGCAGGGGCCGCCGCCACCGAACCCCTGCGCGCCACAAAGGGCCGCGCCTCCTACCTGGGTGAGCGCTCCATCGGACACCTCGACCCGGGTGCCGTCTCCACCTCCCTCATCCTGCGCGCCGCCGCGCGCGCAGCCACCGAGGGCCAGGACGCATGAGCGCGCGCGTCTCCTTCGTCATCGTCTCCCATTCCGTCTCCCTTGCCGTCGGCGTGTGCGAGCTGGCTGCCCAGATGGCCCCCGACGTGCGCTTCGAGGCTGCCGGGGGCACGGACGATGGCCGCATCGGCACCTCCTATGATCGCGTGGAGGCGGCCCTTGAGGCCGCCCTCGCAGCCGTGGACGGGGAGGGCAGCGGCGTCATCGTCCTGACCGACCTCGGCTCGGCCACGATGACCGTCGAATCAGTCATCGAGATGAGTGACGACCCCGAGCGCGTGCGCTTCGTCGACACCGCCCTCGTCGAAGGAGCCGTCGCCTCTTCGGTTCGCGCCCAGGTCGGCGACGACCTCGACCAGGTCGCCGAGGCCGCAGCCGCCCTCGCCCCGCGCCTGAACGACGCGCCCGCCCAGGAGGCACCCAGCCCGGCCACCCCACCTGTCAGCGGGGGAGCGGGGGAGGCCACGGCCTCGTCGGAGCGATGTGTTCCCCACGCCGAAGGAGACGCCGTCGTTGCGGATCCCGTCGGCCTGCACGCGCGCCCTGCTGCCGCCTTCACGCGTCTGGCGGAAACCTTTGACGCGGAGATCACGGTCAACGGCGTGGACGCAACCTCTATGCTCCTCCTGATGACGCTCGGTGTTGGGCAAGGCGCGACCGTCCACATTGAGGCCAATGGGGCCGACGCCACAGCCGCGGTCCAAGCGCTGACGGATATGCTTGAAAGGACCAATTAGGTAACCCTCACTATCACAGGAGACAACGTGAGCGCCAAGAGTGTTCTGCTGGAACCCCAGCACCTTCTCGACCCCACCCTCGAGCACACCCTCATCGTCGTCAAGCCCGACGGCTACGCCCGCAGCCTGACCGGCGAGATTCTGCGTCGCATCGAGGCCAAGGGCTACACGATCAAGGGCCTCAAGCTCATGGTCGCCACCCGTGAGCTGCTGGCCGAGCACTACGCCGAGCACAAGGGCAAGCCCTTCTTCGATGGCCTCCTTGAGTTCATGAGCTCCGGTCCCGTCGTCGCCATGATCGTCGAAGGCCAGCGCGTCGTCGAGGGCATGCGTGTCCTCATGGGTTCGACCGACCCGACGACCGCCCCCGCCGGCACGATCCGCGGTGACCTGGGGCGCGCGTGGAACAGCCCCCACATGGAGAACCTGATCCACGGCTCGGACTCCGTGGACAGCGCGATGCGCGAAATCGCCCTGTGGTTCCCCGAGATTTACTGAGGGGCCTGTAACCTGCAAGGATGCATCTCAAAACCCTGACGCTGCGGGGATTTAAGTCCTTCGCCAGTGCGACCACGCTCGCCCTCCAGCCGGGCATTACATGTGTCGTCGGCCCCAACGGGTCAGGTAAATCGAACGTCGTCGACGCTCTCGCCTGGGTCATGGGCGAGCAGGGAGCACGCGCGCTGCGCGGCTCGAACATGGCGGACGTTATTTTCGCGGGGACATCTGGGCGCGCGGCGTTGGGGCGCGCCCAGGTGGACCTGACGATCGACAATGCTGACGGGCTGCTCGACATCGAGTACTCGGAGGTGACGATCAGCCGCACCCTGTTCCGCGGGGGCGGCTCGGAGTATTCCATCAACGGCTCGCCCGTGCGGCTCCTGGACGTCCAGGAGCTGCTCTCCGACACGGGCATGGGCCGCCAGATGCACGTCATCGTGGGGCAAGGGCAGTTGGACGCGATCCTGTCTTCCACGCCCGAGGAACGGCGCGGCTTCATCGAAGAGGCCGCAGGCGTCCTCAAACATCGCCGCCGCAAGGAGCGAGCGCTCAAGAAGCTCGCGGACATGGATGCGAATCTCGTGCGCGTCCTCGACCTGACGGCTGAGATCCACCGCCAGCTGAAGCCGTTGGCCCGCCAGGCGCGCATTGCCCGGCGCGCCTCCCTCATCCAGGCGCGCGTGCGCGACGCGAAGGCCCGTCTGCTCGCGGACGACCTGGCGTCGGCTCTTTCGCGCTTGGCTGCTCTCGAAGCTTCGGATGAGTCGGCCGCGCAGCAACGCGCCACGCTGGAGGCGCAGATCGCTGCGTCGCGCGTGTCGCTGTCGTCCCTCGAGGAAGCTGAGCGCGTCTCCTCGCCCGCGCTCGAGCAGGCGTCGGCGGACTGGCAGTCGCTGACCACTCTCACTGAGCGCCTGCGCGGAACCCTCATGGCGGCCACACAGAAGGTTGCTCTGCGCGCAACCCCCGAGCCTCCTCCGGCAGGTGAGGATCCCGATGTGCTCGACGAGCGCGCCCGCGTCGCCGGCACCGAAGACGCCGCCTTGGCCGGGCAGGTTGAAGTCGCGCGCTCTGCATTGACGTCCGCGACTCGCGCACGCGAGGCAGCTGAGGACACCGACGAGGCAGCCTCCCGTGAGCTGGCCCGCGTCAACCGCGTCATCGCCGACCACCGTGAGAAGGTTGCACGTCTGACGGGTGACGTCTCCACGGCCGCGTCACGCCTGGAGGCCGCCCGCGCCGAGGCCGAGCGTGCGTGGAGTGCGTACCAGGGCGCTCAGGAGCGCGCCGCTGCGGCGGAGGCCGCCGTGCCGGGGGCAGCGGGATCGGCGGCTGACAGTGCGTTCGATAAGGATGGGTTATCCGCCGATTCAAGCGGGGGAGCGGCACGCGCACATGCGGAGGCGTCCGCGCGCCGCGACGCCGCGCGCGCCCGCGTGGACGAGCTGCTGGGCGTCGAGCGCGAGGCTCGAGCCGAGCGGGCCCGCTGGGAGGCACGCCGCGACGCGCTCGAGCAGCTGCTGGCCCCCGAGGACGGCACCTCCGAGCTGTTGGGGAAGCCCGGAGTGCTCGGCCAGGTCGCGCCCCTCCTGCGCATCACCCCCGGGTATGAGGACGCCGTCGCTGCCGCGCTCGCCCCTTTCGCGGATGCCGTTGTCGTGGATTCCCTGGCCCGAGGCATGGGCGAGCTGGACGCGGCACGCGCCGCCGGTCGTTCGCTGCGCCTCGTCGTTGCGCCCGGTGACCAGGGGCGCGCGGAGGAAACCCTGAAGACGGGGGAGGCCACGGCCTCGTCGCCTGTTGCTGCTTCCCCCGGTGCTCTCGGTGCTGCGGAGCTACCCGAGGGTGCCGCGTGGCTACGCTCGGTCGTCACCTGCGAGGGCGGCGCTGCGCCGCTAGCGGCATTGCTGGATGGGGTCGTCGCGTGCTCCGCTGAGTGTGCGCCTGCCGTGCTCGCCTTGACGGGCGTGCGGGCCGTCGTCACGCCCGGCGGCGACGTGCTGCGCGCGTGGTCGGTCGAGGGAGGTCGGCAGGCCTCGTCGGTGCTGTCCGTGCGCGCCGACTTCGAGCAGGCAAGTGTGCGAGCGAAGGACGCAGGTGCCTGCATGGACGCAGTCGCCAATGAACTCGCCCATGCGAACGTGCAGCTGGATCGGTGCATCAAGGAAGCGAACGAAGCGCTCAAGGCCCTGCGTGCGGAGGACGCGCAGCGCGCGAAAGAGGCCCAGGAGTTGGCTCGTGCCCAGTCGGCGGCGCAGGCAGCCCGTGCCGAGGCCGAGCGCGCCCGCGACGTCGCCCGCCGCGCCGACGAACAGGTCGAATGGGCCCGCGAGCAGGACGTGGCCGCTCGCGCACGCCTCGAGAGGGCCGACTCGGTGGGATCGCCCGAATCCCTCGAAGACACTCAGGCCCGTGCGGATGCTGCGTCCCGCGCCGCGCGCGAGGCCCGCGAGACAGAAAACGAGGCTCGGCTGAGCTTACGTACCCTCGAAGACCAATCGCGGCGCGCCGCCGCCCGCGCCCGCTCCCTGCGCCAGGCTGCCGCCGCCGAGCGCGAGGAGCGCGCCCGCTATGCCCGGCACGAGGCGGTGAGACAGACGGAATTGGCCACGGCCTCGGACGTGGAGGCGGCCGCGCGCATCGCGCTGGAGGCGGCCGAGCGTGCCCTGTCCCGGGCTGCTGCCGAACGCGACCGGTTGAGCGCTCGACGTTCCCAGGTGTCTCGAGAGGTCTCGGATGCGCGCCGCGCCCTGGATCGGATGAGCGCGGAGCTGGCGGATGCGATGAACTCGGCGAACCAGGGCAAGATCGCGGCCGAACAGACGAGGGTGCGCGTCGAGGACCTGCAGCGGCGCGCCCTTGAGGAACTTTCGCTTGAGCCAGAGCAGCTGATCGCCGAGTTCGGGCCGGAGGTGATGGTGCCGGTGCTGCCTCTCGATCCCGACGACGTGGAGAAAGCCGAAGCTGCCAAGCCACGCGCGTACGTGCGCGCCGAGCAGGAACGTGCGCTCGCCACAGCACAGAAGGACCTGGAGAAGCTGGGGCGCGTGAATCCGCTGGCGCTCGAGGAGCACGAGGCGCTGGCGGCACGGCACAAGTTCCTGGTGGATCAGGTGCAGGACCTCAAGGCATCGAAGGCGGATCTGCTGCGTATTGTGCAAGACGTGGACCGCCTGGTTCAGGAGGCTTTCACGGCCGCGTTCGCGGAGACACGCAAGCAGTTCGGGCATGTGTTCAGTGTGCTCTTCCCGGGCGGCCAAGGCGACCTGGTGCTCACCGATCCGGAGGACATGCTCTCGACCGGCATCGAGATCGAGGCCCGGCCCGCCGGCAAGAAGGTGAAGCGCCTGTCGCTGCTGTCGGGCGGCGAGCGTTCCCTGGCCGCGATTGCGTTCCTGGTCGCGATCTTTAAGGCGCGCCCATCCCCGTTCTACGTCATGGACGAGGTCGAGGCCGCCCTGGACGACATGAACTTGACGCGCCTGCTCACCATCTTCAAGGAGCTGCAGGAGACGTCGCAGCTCATTGTTATCACGCACCAGAAGCGAACCATGGAGATAGCGGACGCCCTGTACGGCGTCACGATGCGTGATGGAATCACGAGGGTGGTGTCCCAGCGCTTGGCGGACTAGGGGAGTGTGGAGGCAAGTGGATGTGGAACAACAGGCATCCCTCTACCACTAGCTTCATCGCGAATGTCGCTAATGCAATTCTGGAGGCCGCTGCTGCCCGATCTGAGCTGGATGT
>NZ_JAPWCL010000022.1:0-40424 GCF_041433955.1 Pauljensenia sp. 20925_1_25
CAGCCACACACGGGGCACGATGCAGTATTCACAGGAGCGAGGCAAACACGACCAACTAAAAAGTGACTTTCCCGCATCAACAAGCCGAAAAGTCGCCCCTCCAGCAACACTTCATGTCCTATAATCCGCACGTTTCTCCTCACTGAGAGACGCAAAGACCCACGGCGCAACGTGTGCGCCCGTGGGCCCGCGGATTGGCACTCTGCGAGGACCTGCTCGCCGTTACCACTTCTGATCGTAGTCGGTGTGTGGGTGGGAAGTCAACTACGCGACGGATACGCCCGAGGCCGGGGTACCACGTGGGAACCCCGGCCTCGTGATGGCCTGAGAATCAGGCGAAGGTCAGTGCCTGGCGGGCAATCGCCAGCTCCTCGTTGGTCGGGAAGACGTAGATTGTCACCGTCGAGTCGGGGGCGGAAATGACGCGCGGCTCGCCGGAGCGAACCTTGTTCGCCTCGACGTCGATCTTCACGCCGAAGGGGGCGAGGGCCTCGGCCAGCTCGCGACGCACTGCTGCGTCGTTCTCGCCGATGCCAGCGGTGAAGGTGATGACGTCCAGGCCGCCCAGCTCGGCGGAGTAGGACCCCACGTACTTCAGCAGGCGGTTGATGTAGACGTCCATGGCGACGCGGGCGCGCTGCTGAGCCTCGGGGTCCTCATCGTTGTGGATCATGTCCCACACGGAACGCATGTCGGACTCGCCGGTCATGCCCTTCATGCCGGACTTCTTGTTGAAGAGGGTGTCGACCTCGTCGACGCTCATGCCGGCGACGCGCTGCAGGTGGAACACGACGGCGGGATCGATGTCGCCGGTGCGGGTGCCCATCATGAGGCCCTCGAGGGGGGTCAGGCCCATGGACGTGTCGATCGGCTTGCCGTTCTTGACGGCCGACACGGACGCGCCGTTGCCCAGGTGCAGGACGATCTGCTTGAGGTCGTCGCGGCCTTCCAGCTTCGCGATCTCCTGGGAGACGAACTGGTGGGAGGTGCCGTGGGCGCCGTAGCGACGCACCGAATACTTCTCGGCGGTCTCGGTCTCCAGGGCGTACAGAGCCGAGCGAGCGGGCAGCTGCTGGAAGAATGCGGTGTCGAAGACGGCGACGTGGGGGACGTCGGGCATGAGTTCGCGCGCCACGTCGATGCCCTTGAGGTGGGCGGGGTTGTGCAGGGGGGCCAGCGGGCACAGTTCCTCGATGAGGTTGCGGACCTCGTCGGTGATGAGGGCCGGGCCGTCGAAGTAGCGGCCGCCCTGAACGACGCGGTGGCCGACGGCGAGGATGCCGGCTTCGGCCAGGGTCGGACCCTCGGTGTCAAAGAGGCGCAGAACTTCGCGCATGCCGACGGTGTGGTCGGGAACCGGCAGTTCTTCCTCGGTGACGGCGTCGCCGTGCGCGTGCTTAATGAAGCCCATCGGGTCGCCGATGCGCTCAACGAGGCCCTTGGCGATCGCGTCGCCGGTCTCGGGATCGACGAGCTGGTACTTGATGGAGGAGGAACCGGAGTTAATGACGAGAACGGAGGACGAGGTCACGCGTTCGCCTTTCGTGTTGGTGAGATGGAAGAGAGATGTACGAGGCCGGGGCCCGGTCAGCGACAATAGTAACCGGACCCCGGGACCTGGGTCCCGCTCAGCCCTGGGCCTGGACGGCGGTCAGGGCGACGGTGTTGACGATGTCTTCGACGAGGGCGCCGCGCGACAGGTCGTTGACGGGCTTGTTGAGGCCCTGCAGAACCGGGCCGACGGCGAGCGCGCCGGAGGAGCGCTGGACGGCCTTGTAGCCGATGTTTCCGGCTTCCAGCGAGGGGAAGACAAAAACGGTGGCCTTACCAGCGACGTCGGAGCCGGGCAGCTTCTTGGAGGCGACGGCCGCATCGACGGCCGCGTCGAACTGGATGGGGCCTTCGATGGCCAGCTCGGGGGCCTTCTCGCGGGCGAGGCGGGTGGCCTCGACGACGGCGTCAACGTCCGGTCCGGCGCCGGAGGTGCCGGTCGAGTAGGACAGCATCGCGACGCGCGGGGTGACGCCGAACTGGGCGGCGGTGCGCGCGGAGGTCACGGCGATGTCGGCGAGCTGCTCGGGCGTCGGGTTGGGGTTGACGGCGCAGTCGCCGAACGCCCACACGCGGTCCTTCATCGCCATGAGGAAGATGGAGGAGACGACGGAGACGCCGGGGGCGGTCTTGATGATCTGGAAGGAGGGGACGATCGTGTGCGCGGTCGTGTGGGCGGCACCCGAGACCATGCCGTCGGCGTCGCCCATGTGGACCATCATGGTGCCGAAGTAGGACACGTCGGTGACCTTCTTGCGGGCCTGCTCGAGGGTGACACCCTTCTTGGCGCGCAGGCGCGCGAACTCCTCGGCGTAACGCTCGAGGTAGGCGGGGTCGTCCACGGAGACGACCTGGGCGGCGCTCAGGTCGAGGCCGAGCTCGCCGGAGCGCTTGGCGACGTAGTCGGCGTCGCCCACGAAGGTGATGTCGGCGATGCCGGCGGCGAGGACCTGGGCGGCGGCCTGGAGGACGCGGTCGTCGTCGGGTTCAGGCAGAACGATACGCTTGCGGTCGGCGCGGGCGCGCTCGATGAGGTCGGCCTGGAAGGCAAGCGGGGTGACGGCCGTGGGGGTGGCTGCGGCGCGCAGCGTGGCGGCGGCGTCCTCACCCAGGGGCAGGGTCAGGACGGGCACGTCGACCTCGAGTGAGGGGGTGCCACCGGTCAGGATCACGGCGACGACGGAGGCAGCAGCGGCCTCGGCGCGCAGGCGGGCGGCGGCGATTTCCTCGGTGAGCAGCTCGGCGCTGGCGCCCTCGGCGTCGAAGGCGAGGACGACGCCCGCGCGGGTGGAGGCAGCGAGGTTCAGGTTCCAGGCCACGTGATCGAAGGCGCGGTTCGAGGCCTCGCGGGCGGGGGCGATGAGCGCGTCCTCGCCGGCTGCACGGACGGCTTCGACCGCTGCGGGCAGGGCAGAGGCGGGGCGCAGGGCCGCGTCGGTGGCGGTCGTGCCGGCCAGGGCGTTGACGGTGGCGACACCGAGAACGCGGGCCAGCTCGTCAGTGGCGAGGACAGCTGCCTCCGACGAACCGGGGGCGACGACGATGAAACGAGACACTCGAATACTCCTTTGGGACGAGAAAATATGGTGTGGCCGGAAAGCCTTTAGTCCTATCCTAAACCCGCTTGCCGTCATTTTGTGGCACTCTTTCGGCTCGAGGCCGGGGCCGTGGATGCGGGAACAAGGGCAATCGCTGACCGATTGTGTCGGATCGTACGCTAGGGTAGGGGGCGTGGAAAACGAGGAGACAACCGTGCGCGCACGACTGGGTGCGTTTCTCGGCGCTACCCTGAGCGCGGGCGGTGTCCTCGGCGTCATCGCTCTGGCTGTGACGGATCACCGACATCGGGCGGTCATGCTGCTGGTCGCAGTCCTCGTCGGAATGGGGATCGTGCGCCTGTGGACGCCCGGGCGACCCTGGTTTGCCTCACGCGGGCGCCTCGCCGACGCGATTGTGTACGTGATTCTCGCCGCGATTATCTGGTATCTAGCTCCCTTTGTGTCGACGATGGCGGTGCGCTGAAAGCCTGGGGATCGTTGAATCCACGCAGGAAACCACGGCCTCGTCAACAGTGAGTGGGGCGGAGGGGATGCGTGGTGCATATCCCGTATCGTGGTTTCGGATTCAAGAATTCGTAAAGGTCGGGCATTCTATGGGTGACCCATCGTCCCTAATCTCAAGGTGAAACACATGCGCGCGTTCCTGCGTAAGTCCGGAATTCTTGTGTGGGTGATCGCTGCGATCATCCTTGCGACTATCCTTGGATCGATCCGTGTCGGCGGCAACCATTTGGTCCCCGTGGAGATCGGTCGTATCTTCGCGACGTTCTCGGCTATTTTCAGCCAGTTCCTGTCCTTCTCTATTCCGCTGATCATCATCGGCCTCGTGACCCCCGCTATCGCGGACCTGGGCCGCGGTGCCGGCAAGTGGCTGGGCATTACGACGGCGATCGCCTACGGCTCGACGCTCTTCTCGGGCTTCCTGACCTTCCTGGTGTGCGCCTCCCTGTTCCCGCGTCTGCTCGCCTCCACGCAGCTGGCCTCGGTGGCAGAACCCGGTAGCGCGCTGGATTCCTACTTCACGATCGAGATGCCCGCGCCGCTGCAGGTTATGACGGCCCTGCTGCTGTCCTTCGTGGTGGGCCTGGGCCTGTCGATGGTCCCGCGCGGCGTCCTGCGCAAGGGCTTCATCGAGTTCCGCGCCATCATTACGCGCCTCATCGAGACGATCATCATTCCGCTGCTGCCCCTGCACATCTTCGGCATCTTCCTGAATCTGACCTACACGGGCGAGGCCGCCTCCATCATCCGTACCCTGCTGCGTGTCGTGGTCGTGGTCCTGGTCCTCGAGGTCGTCATCCTGCTGACCCAGTTCTGCTTCGCCGGCGTGGTGGCTCGCCGCAACCCCATCAAGGCGCTGCTTACGATGATGCCCGCCTACCTGACGGCGTTGGGCACCTCCTCCTCCGCTGCGACCATCCCCGTGACGCTGCGCCAGACCAAGAAGAATGGCGTGTCCGACGCGGTTGCTTCCTTCACCATCCCGCTGTGCGCCACGATCCACCTGGCTGGCTCAACCTCGAAGATCTTCTCCTTCGCGTTCGCGATTGTCCTGACCCAGGGCCTGACGGTGTCCACCCTCCAGTGGGTCGGCTTCATCTTCATGCTCGGCATCACGATGGTCGCCGCCCCCGGCGTCCCCGGCGGCGCCATCATGGCGGCCACCGGTCTGCTCAGCTCCATGCTGGGCTTCGATGACGCGCAGGTCGCCCTCATGATCGCGACCTACATCGCGTTGGATTCCTTCGGCACCGCCACGAACGTGACGGGCGACGGCGCGATCGCGCTCATTATTGATCGCATGGCGCACGGCTCGATCGGTAACGAGGGCGACCCGGAGAACGCCCGTGAGCTGGCGTTTGACGGCATGGCCTACCTGGACCGCGTGTCGGTCGAGGGCGTTGTCAGCCCCGAGGATCTGGCCGATTCTGCTGCCCGTAACGGTGCGGAAGTCAGCGCGTAAGTCCTGCTCGACGCCCTGTGCGCGCCCGCCGGTTTCGGCGGGCGCGCACTTGTCGTTTCCTCGGTAATTGGGCGTTTGGCCCTAGTGGTCGGAGGCCTATGTCACGTAGAATTGACCACGATAGGCACATCGGGCCACCCGGCCCTCACCGTCAATGAAAGATGGCAGAACAATGAGCACAGTCCGTATCGGTGTCCTCACCTCGGGCGGCGACGCCCAGGGTATGAATGCTACCGTTCGCGCAGTGGTGCGCACGGCTCTGGCCAGGGGAGCGCAGCCCTATGCGATCCTTGAAGGCTGGCAGGGTGCATGCGACGGCGGCGACTCCATTAAGAAGATGGAGTGGTCGGATGTCTCCTCGATCCTCGCCGAGGGCGGCACGGTCATCGGCACGGCTCGCTGCGCTGAGTTCCGTACCTACGAGGGACGCCACCGCGCCGCCGCGAACCTGCTCGAGCACGGTATCGACCACCTCGTCGTCATCGGCGGTGATGGTTCCCTGTCGGGTACGAATGAGTTCCGAGGCGAGTGGCCTCAGCATGTCGCCGAGTTGGTCTCCGAGGGCGTTATTACGCAGGAGTTTGCCGACGCCCACCCGTCGTTGATCATTGTCGGCTTGGTCGGTTCCATCGACAACGACATGGTGGGCACGGACATGACGATCGGTGCGGACACTGCGCTGCATCGCATCCTGGATGCTATTGACCAGCTCACCAGCACGGCGGCCTCGCACCAGCGCACCTTCGTCGTCGAGGTCATGGGTCGCCACTGCGGGTACCTGCCCCTCATGGCTGCGGTCGCGGGCGGTGCTGACTACGTGTTCACACCCGAGGATCCGGCGGGCCAGGGCTGGCAGGACGACCTGGCCGAGCACCTGCGCCTGGGCCGCGAGGCCGGTCGCCGTGAGTCAATTGTTCTCGTCGCCGAGGGCGCGCATGATCGCGATGGAAACGAGCTGTCGACGCAGCTGATTGCGGACACGATCCAAGAGCGCACGGGTGAGGATGCTCGCGTGACGATCCTCGGTCACGTGCAACGCGGCGGTACCCCGTCAGCCTACGACCGCTGGATGTCGACCCTGCTGGGCTACGCGGCCGTCCAGGAGATCCTCGACTCCTCCGCTGAGGACGAGCCCGTCATCCTGGGTGTGCGCCGAAACCGTATTACTCGTGTCCCGCTCATGAAGGCGGTGCGCGACACGCGCGCGGTCAAGGACCTCATCGCCGCGGGCGACTACGCTGCTGCCCAGGCGTCGCGCGGATCCTCCTTCTCCTCGATGGTCGGCATCTACCACCTGCTCTCGACGCCTCCGCAGCTGATTCCCGAACCGACGGGCGATTCGAAGCGTGTCGCGATCCTGCACGCGGGTGGTCTGGCACCCGGCATGAATACGGCGGCCCGCGTCGCCGTGCGCCTGGGCATTGCGCGTGGCTGGACGATGCTGGGCGTCGACGGTTCGTGGAGTGGTCTGGCGGACGACCGCGTGCGAGAGCTGAGCTGGTCCGACGTCGAAGGCTGGGCCTTCAAGGGCGGCGCGGAGCTGGGCACGAAGCGCGATGTCCCGCCGATTGAGCAGTTCTACGCGCTGGGCCGCGCTATCGAGCGCAACGAGATTGACGCGCTGCTGGTGATCGGCGGCATGAACGCCTACCTGGGCGTGCATGCGATCCAGGCCGAGAAGGACCGTTACCCGGCCTTCCGCATCCCGATGCTGCTGATCCCCGCGTCGATCGATAACAACCTGCCCGGCTGCGAGCTCGCGATCGGCACGGACACGGCGATCAACAACGCCACGTGGGCGATCGACCGCATCAAGGAGAGTGCGGCGGCCTCTAAGCGTTGCTTTATCGCCGAGACGATGGGACGCCGCTGCGGCTACCTGACCCTCATGAGCGCGCTGTCCAGTGGTGCCGAGTACATGTACATCAACGAGGAGTCCCCATCCCTCCAGCAGATCGCCGCGGATGCTGATCGGATGGTGAACTCCTTCAAGTCCGGCCGACGCCTCTTCCTGACCCTCGTCAACGAGTCTGCGTCCCGGTACTACGACCGTGAGTTCCTCGCCGACGTGTTCACCGCCGAGTCTGAGGGCATCTATGACGTGCGCCACCAGGCGCTCGGCCACATGCAGCAGGGCGGTGCCCCCTCGCCGTACGACCGTCTGCTCGCCACGCGCCTGATCGCCCGTGCCTTCGATCAGCTTGTCGAGCAGTTCGAATCCGGCGACCGCCGCGCCTACTACATCGGCCAGGTCGGCAACGCCGTCGAGGCGCGCCCAGTCAAGCACATGTTCGACGACCTGGACATCGTCAATCGCCGCCCCTTCCATCAGTGGTGGCTCGACCTCGTCCCGGTCCAGCGCATTGTGTCGCTGCAGAACCCAGGCATCGAGGCAGCCCCCATCCACATCGACGATCCCGTCGAGTAACGGGTCAGTCCCGGGTTTTCCGGGATGAACGAGGCCGTGGTTCCGTGAGCGCTTGCGGGCCACGGCCTCGTCCGTCGTCAGGGAAAACGAGGGTGACCGAGGGCGCATTGACCGCTAAACTGGGAGTCACATATCCCTACTGTCAGGAGCACTCATGAGTGATATCCCCGTGATCGACCCGACGATGACCCCCGCGTGGGACAAGCTCGACCAGCTGGCCGACACCTTTGAACCCGATCTGCGCAAGATGTTTGCGGACGATCCCGAACGCACGAAGAAGTTCACCTTCCAGGCCGCCGACCTGCACGTCGACCTGTCGAAGAACCTCGTGTGCCCAACGCTGCTGGGCCACCTGCTCGCGCTCGCCGAGCAGACCGGTGTGGCGGACCTGCGCGACCGTATGTTTGCGGGCGAGCACATTAACGTCACCGAGGACCGCGCCGTCCTGCATACCGCGCTGCGCCGCCCCACGACCGACTCCCTGACGGTCGACGGCCAGGACGCGATCGCCGACGTGCACGAGGTGCTGGAGAAGGTCTACGCCTTCGCCCGCCGCGTCCGCTCCGGCGAGTGGGTGGGCATCACCGGCAAGCCCGTTAAGACCGTCGTCAACGTTGGCATCGGCGGCTCCGACCTCGGCCCCGTCATGGCGTACGAGGCCCTGAAGCCCTACGTGCAGGAGGGCCTGGAGTGCCGCTTTATCTCCAACATCGACCCCACCGACGCGGGCGAGACCACGAAGGACCTGGACCCCGAGACGACCCTCGTGATCGTCGCGTCCAAGACCTTCACGACGCTCGAGACCATCACGAACGCGAAGGTCGTGCGTGCCTGGCTGCTGGACGGTCTGCGTGAGCGGGGCATCGTCACCGACGAGGCCTCCGAGAAGGAAGCGATCGCCAAGCACTTCGTCGCCGTGTCGACCGCTCTGGACAAGGTTGCCGAGTTCGGTATCGACCCGGACAATGCTTTCGGCTTCTGGAGCTGGGTGGGCGGTCGCTACTCTGTGGACTCTGCCGTCGGCACCTCCCTGGCCGTCGCGATTGGCCCCGAGGGCTTCGCGGACTTCCTCGCCGGCTTTAACGCGATGGATCGCCACTTCGTCGAGACCGAGCCCGAGAAGAACGTGCCCCTGCTCATGGGCCTGCTCAACGTGTGGTACTCGAACTTCCTGGGTGCCGACACGCACGCCGTCCTGCCCTACTCCCAGTACCTGCACCGCTTCCCCGCGTACCTGCAGCAGCTGACCATGGAGTCCAACGGCAAGTCCGTGCGGCGCGATGGCAGCCCCGTCACCTACGAGACCGGCGAGGTCTTCTGGGGTGAACCCGGCACCAATGGTCAGCACGCCTTCTACCAGCTGATCCACCAGGGCACCCGCATGGTCCCTGCCGACTTCATCGCGTTTGCGAACCCGACCTGGGCGCTGGGCGACGGCGACGCCGACATGCATGAGCTGTTCCTGTCGAACTTCTTCGCGCAGACCAAGGCCCTGGCGTTCGGCAAGACCAGCGAGGAGGTGCGCGCCGAGGGCACGCCCGAGGCCATCGTCTCCGCCCGCGTGTTCACCGGCAACCGTCCCACAACGTCGATCATGGCCTCGGCCCTGACCCCGTCGGTCCTGGGTCAGCTGATCGCCCTGTACGAGCACATCACCTTCGTAGAGGGTGCTGTGTGGGGCATCGACTCCTTCGACCAGTGGGGCGTTGAACTGGGCAAGGTCCTGGCCAAGCAGATCCTCCCCGCCATCGAGGGTTCGACCGAGGCCCTGGATGCGCAGGATCAGTCGACCCGCGCTCTCATCGAGTACTACCGCGCGAATCGCACGAAGAAGTAGTTTCCGGCTCTTGTAGCCGCACGTGGGGGCCGCGCCTTGGGGCGCGGCCCCCGTGCCTTCTCTGCAGTGTGGTTGCGTGAATCCCCGAGGCACACAACTGGTGCCTCGGGGTGGAACTATGCCCCGAGGCACCGACAAGCGTGCTACGCCTGGCTTCTCAGGCGAGCACGCTGCCTGGCGAGAAGAAGCGCCCCTCCTGCTCCCACGCCGATGGCGACGCCAAGAAGACCCGAGTGTGCTCCAGAGTTCGCAAGCCTAGGCTCTTCGCCCGACGGGGAAGGTGTCTCTCTCTGGCTCGTGCTCGGGTTCGGTTCGCTCGGGGTGAGCGAGCGCGGGAAACGCAGCTTGGACCACACCAAGCGGTGGTCCGAGGTGGGAAATGGGGCGAGACCGGTCAAGCGGAAAAGCTCGTCGTCGCGTGTCGGCCAGAAGACTCCCGCCTCCTCGACCTGGGTGCCGACATTTGGCAGGACGTAATCAATGCGCAGATTCCCCGGCCGAGGATCGTCACTGAAGTCGCCGGTATCGTAGGCGGGATTCGTCCTATGCGTCAGGTTCGCGCCTCCCTGAAGCTCCGCTTCGCGAGTGCCTCCCAGCGAGGTCGGTGCCGTGTCGACGATCTGCGGGCTGGTCAGCAGCTGATCAATAGCCCCCGGGTACGAGTCCCCGTCGAGTGGATCCGAGTTGTAGTCCCCGAGAATCACGAAGTTGGCGTCCTCGGCCAGGCCTCCCTTCGCTCCGTTGTCGTCATAGAGGTAGTCGGCCCGGTTCGCCACGTAGTCGGCCCACAGGCGGATCTCATCGAAGTTTCGTTTCTTATTACGCTGCTCGGCTCCGTCGAATGACGGCGGCGTCGGGTGTGCCGCCAGCACGTGAATCGTCGTGCCATCAACATCGATCGGCAGGTCCACGTGCGTCTTGGAAGACAGGGGGAAAGCGTTGAGCACCTCGTCGGAGTACCAACTGGTGCCGTCGCTCTTGGTGGGGAGAAGAGCTCCCGGCATGTCCTTCCACAGGAAGTGTTGGAAAGAACGAACCTGGTCGTTCTTAATCGGGTACTTGGAGTAGACAACGAAGCCGTACTGGCCCGGAAACTTGCCGAAGCCCCAGGCGTCGGATGGGCCGGTTGTGCTTCCGTCTCCGTCCAGGTCGAAGCCGCTGGGAACGCCCGTGTTCACCGAACCCGACCAAGAGTAGGGGTAGGACACGGGCTGGGCACCATTGTGTGGGACTTCGAGGTAGTTCGTGCGAAAGAGATCAACCGCGGTAGCGTTGGCCTCGTAGTCGAACTCGTTGATCAGAATGATGTCCGGATCCACCCGCTGAATGGTTTCCGCCACGTTGGATGCCTGGGCGTTGTCCGGCGTGGTGAGGTCGTCGAGTAGCTGCCCCGGCGCCTCTCGGTTGAGGCTGGCGTTGAACGTGGCCACCGTGAGGACATCGGTTGTCGAGGACGGTGCGGACTCGGCGAGCGTGGGTGCGGACGATAGAAAGCACAGGGCAAGGGGGAGACATGCCGCTGTGGCGATCGCGAGGGGCTTCATCGTTGAATCTCCTTCATCACCGTGGGAGTGTGTATGACAGATGATAAATCCTCGGGTGGGCAACACACAAGGATGCGGTGACAGTGGTAAGAGAAAGGGCATAGCATGAGTCATGCGGTTGCTGTTCGACGCAGTCGTGTGAGTATCGAATCGAGGGTTCCATGGTGACAGCGGCTTCCCTGGCATCCATGGGTGTGAGCGCTCTGTCCACGTTTGTTCTGCCGATCATCATCCTCGTTGTCGCTCGGCGCAGATGGGGCTGCTCGCTGTGGTCTGCCGCCGTCGGCGCGCTGGTCTTCGTTGTCTTTGCTCTCCTCCTCGAAGGGGGATTGCACGCGCTGGTCTTCACTGTGCTCCCCAACCTGCCGAGTAAACCGATGCTGTACACGATCTATGCCGCGCTCGCGGCCGGGGTGTTTGAAGAACTCGGCCGAGTCTGTGGATTCGCCGTTCTGCAAGCGAGCGACCGGCGTCCCGATGACGTTGGGCGTGCTCTCGGAGCGGGCATCGGACACGGAGGTATCGAGGCAATACTGCTTGGGGGAGCAGCGATGATCTCTAACCTCGTGATCTCGGTGAGCATCATCAATGCGGGTACGAGCGAGGCTTTCCTCGCTGGCTTGCCCGACGCCCAGCGCGATACCGTGGCCCGCCAGTTCGAGTTGCTCATTAATACGCCCGCGCCGTTCTACCTGCTGAGTATCGGCGAGCGTACCATCGCCATTGCCTTGCACATTGCCCTGTCAGTCTTGGTCTGGATGGCGTTCACTGGGAGGGTTCGCCGCTGGTGGATCCTCGGAGCGATCCTCGCTCACGCCCTGGCAGACGCTGGGGCCGCGCTGTATCAGAGCGGGGTGGTGAGCGTCGTCGTAGCGCAGGGGTGGGCATTGATCGTCACCGTCATTCTTGCACTGACGGTGAGGCGAATGTATGCGTCCACCACAGCGCTGCTCGCTCGCGGAGCTGCGCAGACATCGTGAACGGGCGGCGGGTGGGAGTCTGCCCTCTCACGCGGCAATGTTGCGCACACGGTAGACGATGATGTCGCCAGCACGGCACGCGATCCACGCGCGATCCTTGAGATCGTTCACGAGGCTCTCGTTCCTGTCGAACTTCTTCGCGTAGACCGAGGCCCTGGATGCGCAGGATCAGTCGACCCGCGCTCTCATTGAGTACTACCGCGCGAATCGCACGAAGTAGTCTCTGGCTCTTGTAGCTACGCATCGGGGGATTGGCGGGAGTTAACGCTCCCGCCGCCTCGCTGTTTGTGAGCGGGGACGAGGCCTGGGTTAGTGCTCCATGTGTTCGTGGCTGGCGTGCTCGGGGCACTCGAGCTGGAACGTGGAGTGCGCGATGGGGAAGTGGTGGCACGCGCATTCGCCGAGGGCGTGGACGATGCGGTCGCGGGAGGGGCCGTCGGCCTCGTGCGTGACGGTCACGTGCGCGGTGACGGTCACCAGGTGTGAGGAGACGGCGGCCACGTGCAGGTCGTGCACGTCGATAACGCCGTCAACGCCCATCATGTGCGTGCGCAGCTCGCCCATATCCACGCTGGCGGGCGTCTCTTCCATGAGGATCGCGACAGAGCGGCGTAGGAGCGTGAGCGCTCGCGGGGCCATGAGGACGGCGATGAGGAGCGAGGCGATCGCGTCGGCGCGCGTCCAGCCGAAGGCCCATTCTGCGCCTGCTGCGACGATCACCGCGAGGGAGCCGAGAGCATCGTTTGCGACCTCCAGGAACGCGGCCTTCATGTTGAGGTTCGCGTCGCGCCCGCCCGCCAAGATCAGCAGTGAGACGACGTTCGCGAGCAGGCCGATGATGCCAACGAGGAGCATGGGACCGGCCTCGACGGGCGGGGGAGAGGTGAGACGCCACGCGGCCTCCCACGCGACCATGACGCTGATAATGAGGAGCATGCCGGCCTGCAGGGCGGCGGCCAGGACCTCGGAGCGCGCCCACCCCCACGTGTGCTTCTCGTCGCGTGGGCGGCGCGTCAGGTGTGCCGCGATGAGGGCGACGACCAGGCCGGAGGCATCCACGACCATGTGCCCCGCGTCAGCCGCCAGGGACAAGGAACCGGACCAAAAGGCACCGAGCAGTTCCGCGACGACGACGGTCCCCGTCACTGCGAGCGCCCACCCCAGGCGCGCGGCCGAGGCTCCCGCCGCGTGGGAATGATCGTGCGAGTGGTCACCTTCCGTGCCGCCCGCGGAGTGCGCGTGGTCGTGGGAGTGGGCCACGGCCTCGTCAATGTGGGACGAGGCAGGGGCGGGTTTCTCCGATCCGGTGCCGCCGGGCGGGGGCGAAGAGAAAGTGCGCGACATGTCCTCACTGTACGACCCGAGCGCGCCGATGATACACCCAGCACCGGCCTCGTATGCTGTAGATCACGCGGGTGGGGTGCTCTGTTGGGACTGGGTGCCCGGGTCACACTGTGACGGACAACGTATCCTAGAAGGTAGAGCGCGGGGAATTCCGCGACTGCAAGGGCACAAGCCCATAGGACTGTAAAGGAGCGCCACTCATGGCAGAACCTCGTATCGTCACCGTCACTGGCGCAGCCGGCAACATCGGCTACGCCCTCCTGTTCCGCATCGCTTCCGGCCAGCTGTTCGGCCCGGACGTGCCCGTCAAGCTGAACCTGCTCGAGATCCCCCAGGCCGTCAAGGCCGCCGAGGGCACCGCCATGGAGCTCGACGACTGCGCGTTCCCGACCCTGGCCGGCGTTGAGATCTTCGACGACGTCAACCGTGCATTCCAGGGCACCAACGTCGCGTACCTGGTGGGTGCCATGCCGCGCCGCAAGGGCATGGAGCGCGCCGACCTGCTCGAGGCTAACGCGGGCATCTTCGGCCCCCAGGGCAAGGCCATCAACGACGGCGCTGCCGATGACGTGCGTGTCCTCGTCGTGGGTAACCCCGCGAACACCAACGCCACCATCGCCCAGAACGCTGCGCCGGACGTCCCGGCCTCGCGCTTCACCGCGATGATGCGCCTCGACCACAACCGTGCGATCGCGCAGCTCGCCCACAAGACCGGTGCCGCGAACGCCGACATCAAGGACGTCGTCGTGTGGGGTAACCACTCGGCCGACCAGTACCCGGACGTCTCCTTCGCGAAGGTTGCCGGCAAGCCCGCGACCGAGCTGGTGGACGAAGAGTGGCTGTCCAGCTACTACCGTCCCACCGTCGCCAAGCGTGGCGCCGCCATCATTGAGGCGCGTGGCGCCTCTTCGGCCGCCTCCGCCGCGAACGCTGCGATCGACCACATGTACTCCTGGATCCACGGCACCCCCGAGGGTGAGTGGGTCACCGCCGGTGTCATGTCCGACGGCACGCACTACGGCGTCCCCGCCGGCCTGAACTTCGGCTTCCCCGTCACCTCCGATGGTGGCGAGTGGCAGGTCGTCGACGGCCTCGAGATTTCCGACGCGACCCGCGCCGGAATCGACCACAACATCAAGGCTCTCCAGGAAGAGTACGACGCCGTCAAGGCGCTCGGCTTCATCAAGTGAGGCTACCGCCCTCGTGGCGGTTGGTGGGAAAGGGCGCGCGCCCGGCTGGTTGGCCGGGCGCGCGCCCGCATGTGTGCGGGGTGAGTGATGGCGGGGTTGTATGCGTGATTGTGGTCTGATGCCCACCGCGCTTTGTTGAGCGGCACAGGGGCTAGTCAAGGTATTCGAACTGCAAGAGGTACGCGTCCTTGAAAGAGCTTGTTGTTGATCGGGTCGTGCACCTCATCAGTGGGCATTGCACCTGTTCCGACCGGGTGTAATGCTCCCTATAGGGTGCAGCACCGACAAAGTCGCATGCAATTCCACCACAAGTATTTCAGATTTTGAAACCGAACCGTTGGAATCATGCGGTTTCTGAGGTGTCGTCAATCTGTGTCGGCGGGGAATTGCATGCGAAAGTGTGGGACGCATCTGCGGCCGGCTGGGCGTTACGACCGTGAGGTGCTGTCGCGTGGTGGCTCTTTGATCCAGTCGTAGGCGATGCGCTGCGTGCCGTTTGCGACGGTGATCGTTCCGCACTCTTGGAATCCGAAGGACTCGAGCGCGCGCCGCATCGGTGTGTTGTTCTCATGGGTGTCGCAGCGCAGATAGTCAGCGTGCTCAGCCGCGAACGTGAAGATCATTCGAGCAACACCTTGTCCTCGCACCGCAGCCACGCGGTGAATCACGTGGTAGTTGGTGTCGGAATGCCACGCGCCGACAATCTTGGCGTAGGTCTCGTCTGGCCCGGGAGCGAAAGAAAAGACGGCGAGTGGCCCCTCGTCGTCGTACACAAGGAAGCAGTGTTCGCACGCGATGTCTTCCGCAGCGTCAATCCGGCCCGGGTATCCGTCGGGCCACTGAGTCGCATTCCCATTCGCCTGCATGAACGCCCGGGCACGGTCATACGCGCCCGTGATTAAGTAGAGCTTATTATCCGAAGCTCGCCTAATCTGCGGGATGATGATTAACTGGTTCTGAATATGCAACATAGTGTTGGTTGCATGCGGACATATGATAAGTTGCCTTAATTCATGAGTGGACCTGATGTTGTATATAATGGTGAATTACCAGTTCTCTTCCTGCCTGTCGTGTAGTGTTTGAGCTTCGGGCGAGGGGGCGTATGTGCAATCGAAGAATTCAAAGTTCCATGGAGCGTCTTTGGTGCACTCCGCCTCATCGGCTTGGGTAATTTCACATCTGGTAAAATTCATGCTCGGAATTGTCTGCCCCGTGATGCGGCCGATTCTTCCAAAAATGCAGTTTGTGAAGTAAAGCTTGGTTGTGTGTTCCTGGTGGAATGAATTGAAGTTGAATGAAATTGTTGCCCAGGTGTAGTTGGCTGGGGGCTCGGATATTTTTCCTTCGTCAAAAAAAGTAGTGTCGGCGTCCTTGGTAGCCTCCTGTGATTGATGCTGTGTACTTTTTCCTCTTAGGAAGTTGCAGGCTTTGAAGTAAAGGTTGGAGGCGTTTGTGGAAGTTCCTTTTGGAGTGATCTGATGTGTCACGTCCCCGAAAATGCAGATTGAAATATTTTCAAATTGTGAAGAAGCAAGTTTTGTGGGGAAGTTGTCTTGGTGTAGTACTGGTTTCTCGTTATTAGTGCCCTTCGGTTGCCCTGTTACTGCGAGCTGGGAATGGAAGGTGGCATATTTCCATAGCAATGTCGCCTTTTGAAAAATCTCCAAATTCACCTTATGATTGAAAGTTGAATGATTGAAGTGAATCACTGAACTACTTGTAAAGTTGGTGATTGAAATGGAGGTGAGGAATGTGATGTCTGTTAAGTTGATTGACGTTCCGTCCCAGTAGCCTTCGAGGTTGGTGTTGATTCGTTCAAGGATGTTGTTCAGTATTAGGTTCTGCAATTCTCCCCTCTCGTTTTCATTTTCAAAATTGTTGGGAAGGGGGTCTCCTAAGTATCTTATGTGTGCGCAAAGTGCCCTGAGGATGGCGCTGTTTAAGATTCGTGTCGTGTTCGATTCTTTTTGCTTACTTCTATTAAGCTGGTCTGCGAGTTCGAAGTATCTGCAGATTCCTTCGTATTGATCATAATATGAATTTGCGGAGAGGAGTTTGTGCGCGGTATTGCGCATGTGCCAGAGAGTCTCAGTAGCTCTTTCTAGTTCGCGAGTCGCATTGTCGCTGCTCCTCTGTTGCCAGGCGGAGAATGCGAGGCCTGCGCCGGTGATCGTCATGCAGAGTTGCATCGCTTTGGATGATGGCCAATGAGGTTGGCCTCCCCAGATGATTGCGAAGATGAGACTCGGGCCAAAAAAGATGGCTGCTACGAGCAGTGGGGTCCACCACTTCATTAGGCAGGGGGGCATGGGGTTTAGTCGTGCAGGTTCTTCCTCTTCCTGTTTGCAGCGCTTCCAGAACTTCAATCTCTCGAGGAAGTTCTTTTGTTTCGAGGTGTTCTCTTCTGCCTCGTTAGTGCTCTTGTGCTCATAGTCGGCGGGGACCATGCTGGCTCCTTTGCTCTGGGTTCACTGCTTCGCATCGTAGCAGCCTGTCCAGGCAGATAGTCTCGCAACGAACGCTAAGGCGGCATGAGTGTCAAGCGAATACCCTGTCGGGAGTCGCAGCGTCGCAGTTCTATGGTGTGGTGTGTGGCAACCGATCCCGATGGATGGTGCCCTGGGTCTGTCACCCGGAGCGCTAACCCGCTGTTCCGCACCTTAACCCCCTGTTCGGTACGTGGGCGAGGCTGCCCACACTCGGAATAGCGGGTTAACGTGCGGATTGAAGGGGCAAGGCCACCGCCGGCGCGTGAAATTGGCCGTTAGCCCTGGCTGTTCGTAAAACGTGTGTGAAACCGTGGCGGTGCCCGCTCAGGCAGTAGCCCACCAAGCAACAACGCAACCCCGACCGCAACAATGCAACCCCGCCCAGCAATAACCCCGACCGCAACAACGCCCACAACGATGCAGCCTCGCCCCGCAACAAACCCACCCCGCAACCCCGTGGCATCTCCCGCAAAGCGTGCCCCGGCCTCGTTGCAGGGTATGAACCTGGCTAGACTGGCTCCCATGACTGAAAACGCGCAGCTTGTTGTGACCCTGTCCTGCCCGGATCGCCCCGGCATCGTGCACGCCGTCACGGGCGTGATCGGCGAGTCCGGCGGCAACGTCATCCAGTCCCAGCAGTTCGGCGACCCCGACACGGGCACGTTCTTCATGCGCGTTGAGGTGGACTCCCCGAAGGGCCGCGCGCCCATCGACGATGGCCTGGCCCGCGTCGCTGAAGAATTCGGCGCAACCTACCGCGTCGACGACCTAGGCCGCAAGCTGCGCACCATCATCATGGTGTCGCGCGAAGGCCACTGCCTGACCGACCTCCTGTACCGCCAGCAGACGCAGGGCCTGCCCATCGACGTGATCGCGGTCGTCGGCAACCACCCGGACCTGGCACCCGTCGCCCAGTTCTACGGCGTCCCCTTCCTGAACATCCCCGTCACGAAGGACACGAAGGCCCAGGCGGAGCGCCAGCTCCTCGACCTGATCGCCTCCGAAAAGGTGGAACTCGTCGTCCTGGCCCGCTACATGCAGATCCTCTCCGACCAGGTCTGCCGCGCCATGCAGGGCCGCGTCATCAACATCCACCACTCGTTCCTGCCGTCCTTCAAGGGCGCGCGCCCCTACGCGCAGGCCCACGATCGCGGCGTCAAGCTGATCGGCGCGACCGCGCACTACGTGACCGCCGACCTTGACGAGGGGCCGATCATCGAGCAGGACGTCACCCGCGTCTCCCACGCCGACTCCACGCCGGACATGGTGGCGCTCGGCCAGGACGTGGAGCGGCGCGTCCTCGCCCAGGCCGTCCGCTTCCATGCGGAGCGGCGCGTCCTCATGAACGGCAACCGCACGGTTGTCTTCTCACGCTGACGTCGGGTGCTCGGGGTGTCAAACACTGACCCGGCGCTCCGCTGAGGTGCGGTGCCCACCGACGAGGCCGTGGCTGGCTCTCGCGGTGGGCACCCTCTATCTGCGCGTATGTCAGTCGCAGCGCCGTGAAAGTGTCGCGTGAGGGCCTCCCGGCGTGTCGCGTCCTGTAACAAGAAAATGTGTGGCCAGGCGGTCATATTTGCCCATGATCATGCGCTTCCGCGAATGTGTTTGTCACTTTGCCTGCAACGCTGAGACGTGATCTTTCGGTCATTTAGCGGGTAAGCGTCGCGTTGACCGTCTGATAAATGGCACACTTGTTACGTGGACGAAACGACTCAGCAACACGCTCCTGTCACCGGCTACGTTCCCGGTGGTTTTGACATGTTCCATCAGGGACACCTCAACATCCTGCGCGCCGCCCGCGAGCGCTGCGATCGTCTGGTCGTCGGCGTGACCTCTGACGAGGCGCTGATCCGCATGAAGGGCCGTGCGCCCGTTATTCCGCTGAAGGAGCGCTGTGACCTCGTGTCGTCGCTGCGTTTCGTGGATGCGGTGGTCGTGGACCTGGATCAGGATAAGCGCCTGGCGTGGCGGCTCCAGCCTTTCGACGTGCTCTTCAAGGGCGATGATTGGAAGGGCACTCCTAAGGGCGCTCAGCTTGAGGCGGAGATGGCGGAGGTCGGCGCGCGCGTCGTCTATCTGCCGTACACGCCGTCGACGTCGTCGACGAAGCTGCGCCGCTTTATCGCGCCTGAGGACTTTAGTGACGAGGCCTCGGCTGACAAGTCCGACAAGGCGACGGAAGGGGGGCAACAGTGAGCCTCCCCGTGGTGCTTGAGCCGGGTGCTTCGTGGGGTACTCGCTTCACGACGTATCGTGCGGCCCTGGCCGCTGCGCAGAAGCCGGGCGCGGGTGTTCCCGCGTACATGCGCTGGGTGAACCGTGGGGCTGCGCGCGTCGTGGCGGCCGCCTGCGCGGCTTTCGGCTGGACTCCGAATTTCGTCAGTTTCATTTCGGTGTGCTTCTCGACGCTCGGTCTCATCGTCCTTGTCGCGCTCGAACCTGCGTGGTGGACGGGTCTGATCGTGGGCACGTCCCTGGCGGTCGGTTTCATGTTTGACTCGGCGGACGGCCAGGTGTCGCGCGTGACCGGTGCGTCGTCGAAGACGGGGGAGTGGGTGGACCACGTGGCGGATGCGTTCCGTTCCCCGGCGATTCACTTCTGCACGGCGGCTGCCGTTATGGTGTACCGCCCCGAGTCCTGGTGGCTCGCTATTGTCGCCCTCGTTTACGGGTGGGTGACGTCGGGTCAGTTCATGAGCCAGATTCTCGCCGAGCAGTTCGTGCGCGCCGCGGGGCGCAAGCAGACCCGTGGTGGCAACCTGCGTTCGTTCATCCTGCTGCCCACCGACCCGGGCGTCGTGTGCTGGACGTTCGCGCTGTGGGGCCTCGGCGCGCCTTTCATGGTGCTTTACACTTTCCTGGCTGTGGTCGCCGTCGCGCACTCGTCGATGTCGCTGCGTCGCCGTTACCGCGACCTGCGCGCCCTGGATGCCGCGGCGAAGCAGGGGGACGGTCATGCCTGAGCTCTCCGTCATCCTGCCCGCGCGTAACGCTGCGGGCACGATTGCGCGCGCCGTGGCTTCGACCCTGGCGGCCATGCCGACGGACTCGGAGTTGGTCGTCGGCAATGATTCGTCGTCGGATTCGACGGTCGGCGAGGCCATCCGCGGCGCGTCGCGCGGGGGAGTGGTCGATCCTCGCTTGCGCATCGAAGACATTACCCCGGGTGAGGGCGGCGTCTCGCGCGTCCTCACTCAGCTGATGGAGCGCACCGATTCGCGCCTGGTTGGCCGCATGGACGCCGATGATGTCTCCCTGAAAGGGCGCTTCAAGCGCACGATGCGCGCCATTGAACGTGGCGACGACATGGTTTTCACGCAGATGATCGAGTTGCGCGGCTCTCGTCCGGTGCCGCGCATGCCCTATGAGATCACGCCCGAGGACATGGGCTGGCATCTGCTGCTCACCAACCCTGTGTGCCACCCGACCATGCTGGCGACGCGCGAGATCATTGACCGTGTCGGCGGTTACCGCGCTGTTCCCGCTGAAGACTATGACCTGTGGATGCGCGTTGCGTCCGCGGGTGGTCGTATTCGTCGCCTGGCCGCCTGGGGCTTGCTGTATCGGATCCACCCCGGGCAGGTGACGGGAAATAAGGCGTGGCGCTCGGACTCGTGGAAGAATCCGGATCAGGCCCAGGCTTTCGCCGAGCTGTCGGCGCATCTGACGGGCCAGGAGCTGCCGCGCCTCGTCTCCCTCGTTTCTCTTCCTCGTGACAAGGCCGAGCGTGAGCTTGAGCGCTTCGTGCAGGTCTACACTCAGGGGGTTGCATCTCGACCCGCAACGTCCCGCCGCGTCCTCGAACGTCGGCTGAATGCGCGCGCCGCGTGGGTGCGCTCGAACCTTCAAGGAGAACACTCATGATCCTCACCCCTCCGCCGACTGGCGGCCAGCAGATCCTGCGTCACGCCCTGGGGCGTCGCTGGAGGACGATCGCTGCGGGGACTGTGTTTGGCATGCTTCTTGGTGTTGGCGCCGCCTTCGTGATACCTGTCACGCATTCCGCGACGGTGTCGATGACTGTGACGTCGCCGACGCTCACGCCTGCGCCCGCGATTCGTGCGTCGCTGTCGAACACGACGGACATGGTGACTGAGCAGGGAATCGCGAAGTCCGCCGCCGTCCTGGACGCCGCGGCCGCGACCATCGGCGGCGGGGCGACCGCTGACGAGCTGCGCGAGAACATGGAGGTGTCGGGCGACACGAATGGCACGATCGTCAAGATCGAGTACTCCGCGCCTACCCGCGCCGAGGCCGTCAAGGCCGCTGACGCGATCTCGGACGCCTATCTCAAGGAGCGTACGGCCCTCGTCGAGCAGCGCGCGAACGAGATGGCCTCCGCCGTGAACGAGCAGATTGCCACCTTGGAGGCCGAACTCAAAAGCCTGAACCCCGTCGTGGATGAGGACGGCGACGTCGTGAGCACTAACCCGCGCGCCAAGGAGCTGACCGAAGACATCAACAAGCTGAAGGAGCAGGCCGCGACGCTGGAGCCCTACCACGCCACCGCCGGCCTCGTCATCACGAGTGGCGATGCTTCGACTGACACGGTTGAGCCCGCGAAGTCCCGCCTGATCCTCATTTTCACGGTCGTCGGTCTGTTCGCTGGCCTGGTGCTGATGCTTCTGCGTGAGACGCGCGCTCGTACCCTCGATTCGCCCACGCAGCTGGCTGACCTGACGGCCCTGCCCGTGTGGAGCGCCGAGGAAGGCGCGCCCGAGCCGTGGCTCGCTCCCACCCGTATGCTCGCGATGGCGATTGATCGCGACCACTGGGTCGACCTCATTACTGACGCCTCCGACGCGGAGTCCCGTCAGCTGCACCGCGTCCTGTCGCGTTCGCTCGCCGAGACTCGTGTGCCGACGCCTCGCCTGATCGACATCTACCAGCCCCTGGCCTCCCTGCTTGACGAGGTCCGTCCTTCCCGCCACGTGCTCATCGCCGTGCGTAAGGGCCACGACCTCAAGGAGCTGCACGCCCTCCTCAACGAGCTGGCCATCATCAACCGCGAGGTGAACGGCATGCTCTACCTGGATGGCACGGTGACGGCCGGGGCCGAGGACCTGGCTGAGCCTGCGCCCGTCGCTCAGGTGATCGAACCCACGGACGAGGTCGTGGCGGACCCGTCCCCGGAAGAGACGGCTATCCTGCGCAAGGTCGAAGTCAGCTCCGAGCCGACCCCCAAGAAGACGTCGGACAACAAGGCGTCCAAGAAGAACGACTCCACCGATTCGAAGGATAAGAAATGAGTGCCGAGGAGACCCTGATGGTCGACGATCAGGCAGCGTCCATCTGGCACGTTGACCGCACCGCCCGCGTCACCCAGCTGATTTCGGGTGACCCGAAGGACCCCCGCGCGCTCGTTCTCGTGCGCGACAATGGGCGTAACTCTGACTTCATTGAGATTGAGGGGACGGCTCACCCCGAGTACTCGGCGCGCGTCGCCGCAGTCGAAGCTGCGTCCCCGCGCGGATGGGAAGAAGGTGCCGGCGCGAAGGTCGACGCCACGGTCATCATGTGCACGGTCGGCTCCTGCGACATGCTCGAGGCTGCGGTGCGCGCGATTCTGGCCCAAAAGCATCATCGCTTCACCCTGGTCGTCGTGGATAACGCCCCCGAGACCGGCCAGACACGCGAGAAGCTCGCGAGTATCGACGACACACGCATGACCATCGTGTCCGCCTCGCGTCCCGGCCTGTCGCGCGCCCGCAACCGCGGCGTGCTGGCCGCCCGCGGCGAGGTCATCGTCTTCACCGACGACGACGCGATCGTCGACCCCAACTGGCTGACCGCGATGATCGACCCCTTCACGGCATCGCCGTACGTAGCTGCCACCACCGGCATCGCCCTGCCGCTGGAGGAACGCTACAAGCCTCAGCGCTGGTTCGAATCGCGCGGTGGCTTCCCCAAGGACATGAAGCCCCGCGTGTGGTGCGCGGGCGACATGCCCGAGGGCCTGGAGGTGCTGGGTGAAAAGGGTGAAGGAGGCCCGCTCTTCCCGATCACGACGGCTCGCGTGGGGGCCGGCGTCTGCATGGCCATGCGTCGCGACGTCCTCATGGAGGTCGGCCCCTTCGACCCCGCGCTCGGCGCTGGCACCTCGACGCGAGGTGGCGAGGACCTCGACATGTTCGCGCGCATCTTGGCCACAGGCGACGTCATCATCCACACGCCTGACGCTCTCGTGCACCATCGTCACCGCGTCGACGAGGCCGGCCTGGATAAGCAGATTCGCGGCAACGGCTCCGGCATGGCCGCTCTGCTGACGAAGGCCATCATCGAGAAGCCCTCGGTCCTGTGCACCCTCGTGGGACGCATTCCCGGAATCCTTAAGCGCATCAAGCCCGGCGGTGCCCGCGTGGCCGGCCGTGATGACGATACGCCCGGTTCGCTCACCAGGTCCGAAATCAAGGGCTTCCTGGAGGGCCCCTTCCTCTACCTGTCTTCGCGCAAGCGCAACAGGCTCGCCCCGCTCCACCCGGCTGACGAGCCGGCGGCCGACGCGACCGCGCAGAACAACGCTGACGCAGCCCCGGCCTCGTCCGAGGAACGTGGCACTCCTGAAGGGAACACGAGCGCGTGAGTTGGGGCCGCGGAATCTGGAGGAAGCCGCCACCGGCGCGCATCGGGCCGCTGCGGGAGGACGCGCAGGACCTGCCGGCGTGGCCCTTCGTCGCGGCCTACTCGATGTACCTGCTGTGGTGGGTCCTGGGCTCCGGCGACCTGATGTGGCCGTTCTTCGGAATCATCATGCTCGTGCTGATGCTTGGCCGAAGCGGTCTGCGTTTCCCGCCCGGAACGATCATCTGGATGTTTTTCCTGGCGTGGGTGTTGGCGTCTATGTCGATGCTCGACTCGGGCGGGCGCGTCATTGGTGCGTTCTACCGCTTCCTGCTCCAGCTCGCTCCCGGTATCTTTGCGGTCTACGCGTACAACGCGCGTAAGACGCTGAGCGTGCGTGTCATCGTGGGCACGATGTGGGGTTTCCTCCTGTCGACCACGATTGGTGGCTTCATCGCCATGGCGTGGCCCGAGCTGCGCTTCAAGACGCTCATGTACTACCTGGTGCCGAAGCCCCTGCATGCCAACGACTTCGTCAAGGAGTTCACGAAGCGCGCCACTACCCAGTGGAACCCGTCGTCGTGGATTCTGTCCGACCCGCGTCCCTCCGCGCCGTTCATCTACGCGAATACGTACGGCAACGTGTACTCGATGATCTTCCCGCTCGCGCTGATTTTTGCGTACGTGCTGTGGCGCGAGCGCTCGACATATCGTTTCATCGTTGTTGGCGTGTGCGCGCTGTCGATCATCCCGGCGGCAGCAACGCTCAACCGCGGCATGTATATCGGCCTCATCGTCATCGTGACGTGGGTCGGTTTCCAGCGCCTGCGCGCCGGGGCGTGGCGCACCGTTGTGGGCATCATTGGGGCCCTCGTCGTCGCTGTGGTGGCCTGGCTATCCACGCCCGCCTCGAAGTCCCTGTTCGACCGTCTCCAGGAATCCTCCTCAACCGCGGACCGTGCGTCGAACTACCTGGAGACCCTCGACGAGCTTGCTGAATCGCCGTTCCTGGGATTTGGTGCTCCTCGCCCCTCGGCGTCGTCCTGGCTGCCAGCCTTGGGCACCCAGGGCCAGTTCTGGACCGTCATCTTCTCCTACGGCCTCGTTGGCATTTTCCTGTTCATCCTGTTCTTCCTACGCATGTTCCCGCGCATCTGGCGGGCCAAGGATGTCTACGGTTCGATCCTGGGCGGCATCATGCTGGCCACCCTGGTCGAGCAGTTCTACTACGGCATGAACACGGGCCTGATGCTCTCGGTCGTCGCTGCCGCCTTGCTGTCGCGTCACCTGGAAGAAGAGAATGACCCGCTGCGCGTGGCCGCCGTACAAGCCGGTACACCCACGCCCGGTTCCGTTGCTGGTACGGTCCGCGCCGCGGCCCCCGTGCGTCTGGGCGAATGGGGAAGCCCCGCCGCGAACGACGGGGCTTTCTCCACTCGGATGCTCGAACGACTCAACAGGTCGGGTCGTCGGGGAAGGAGACACCGGAGAGCTTCCAGTTCTGACCATCCTTCACAAACTGAAAGTATGTGAGGGCGCGGGTCATGGTCGTGTCGTCCGTCAAAGACGTCCCCGCGTCGTTGAGGATGCGCACGGAGGAGGAGTCCACACAGGCCGACACGGTGAGGTTTCCGGCACCGTCATCGGCGATGACCTGCGGGTTTTCGACAGTTGGCGTGCCCTCGGAGTGCAGGCCTTCCTTCGCCCATTCGACAGCCTGCGCATCGAATTCTTCGAGCGCGGACTCGGTGAGCACGGAAGACAGGTCGGTCGCCTGGGCCTGCTCGGGATCGGTGTACGCGTCGTACAGGGTTGTCAGGATGTACGAGGCCTGGTCGCCAGCCTCGGTGGCCGTCTCCATCGCGCCGTTTGCGTTGGCGGGACCCGCCGACTGCGGCGTGATGGTCTTGGCGATGGATTGCGGGGCGTCGGATTGGCCGGGACCCACGCTCTGCACGCCGGAGGCTGCGGTGGTCTCAGTGTCGGAAGAGCCCGTCAGGCGCAGCACCACGACGATGACGAGCGCGATGACCAGGAGGATCGCTGCTGCCACGAGGCCCTTCTTGCGGGTGGGGGAGAGAGAGTTGATGAAGTTCATGTGTTTCCCATCGATCGGTTATAGGGAAAGGCTACCGCGTGGTAGCGGGAAGGTTAATCATGAGTGAGGCAAATCAAGCCAGGCGGTCCCTCGCTCGCGGGGGCATCGTCGGGTTCGTCGGAGCCATGGCCTCGGCCATCCTGGGTTTCGCTTTCACGATCATTCTCTCGCGCATGTTGGGCGCGACCGGCGCGGGCGTCGTCACGCAGGCGACGGGTGTGTTCGCCATCGTCATGGCCTTGGCGAAGGTTGGCTTGGACTCCACGGCCATCTACCTGATGCCTCGCCTGTCCCTGGATGCGCCCCAGGAGATCCGCGCAACCCTGTCCTTTATGGCGACGATGACGGTGGGCGTGTCCACCGTGTGCGTCCTCGTTCTCGAGGCCGTGGCCCCGTTGATCTGGAATGCTGAGGTGTCGGGTGCGACCCGCGCTGTCCTCTGGTTCGTCCCGATCGGTGCACTCACGCTCGTGGCGTCCGCCGCGCTGCGGGCGCTGGGTAACATGCGTGAGTACGTGCTCGTCCAGAACCTGCTGCTGCCGGGCCTGCGTCCCCTTCTGGTGGCCCTGGCGGCCGCGCTGACGGGTTCTCTGGCGCTCGTCTCAGTCGCGTGGGCCCTGCCCTTCGTCGTGGTGCTGGTGGCATCTTGGTGGCTGCTGCTGCGGCACATGCCGTCGGTGGCGGACTCTGAGGGGCGCTGGCCGAGTGCGCAGCGTCGTCGTCAGGTCGTCTCCTTCGCGCTGCCTCGCACCCTGACTGCCGGTCTCGAGCAGGCCCTGCAGTGGCTGGACGTCCTGCTGGTCGGCCTGCTCGCGGGCGATGCTGCCTCGGGTATCTACGGCGGTGCGATCCGTTTCATTCAGGCGGGCATGGTCGTCGATACGGCCCTGCGCGTCGTCGTCTCTCCGCAGTTCTCCAAGCTCCTGCACCAGGAGCGCATCAAGGAGCTGCGCGACCTCTACGGCACGGCCTCTATCTGGCTGGTGCTTTTCGCCGCGCCGATCTACGCGCTCATGGCGATCTACGCTCCGGCTCTCATGAGGATCCTCGGTGATGGTTTCGCGCCGGGTGCGAACGTGCTCGTTGTCCTGTGCATCGGCTCTATCGTGACCTTCATGGCGGGCAACATTCACTCGCTGCTCATCATGAGTGGGCGCTCTGGGTGGGCGGCCGTGAACAAGGTTGTGGTGCTGACGCTGAACGTTGTGGGCAACGTCATTTTCATTCCTCGTGGAGGTATGGTCGCAGCTGCGGCGGTTTGGGCGTTTTGCATGGTGCTTGACGCTGTGATGGCGACCGTTCAGGTGTCGCGCTTCATCGGTGTGACACCGAAAATCTCTGAAGTGGTCAAGCCGATCCTTGTTGTGGGCGCATCTGCCGCAATTCCTGGTGGTTGTATAGCATGGTTGTGCGGACGCGATTCTTTCGTTGGGATGGTCGCTGGGTCAGCCCTCTCGGTCCTCGTTTTCGCTTGTGTTTGTTGGGCTTTTCGGGATCGGCTCCATCTCTCGGGACTTGGGTCCTTGGCAAAGAAAAAACGGGGGTAAGGAAGGGGTGTATGAGGCACCTGTGAAGGTTTGACTTGACCGGCCGGTTGATGGACTATTCCTTGTTGTGTAATCATTAGTGCAACAAGATTATTGTCCCGCTGAAAGGCCGTGTCATGGCTTCCGCACTTTCGCGCCTTGTAACCCTTGCATCTGCACCGATTATCGCGTGTGCATCGCTTGCGTTCGCCCCGATGGCGCACGCAGATGATGGCAATCCACCTCCCGTTTCTCCTGGTCAAACCGTCCTTCATGACGGTTTGAGCGCCGCCACCGCGGCGGCCTCGTGCTGGGACATCAAGCAGCGCGATCCCAACTCTCAGGACGGCACCTACTGGCTCCAGACCCCCGCGATGGACGCCCCCGCTCAGTTCTTCTGTGATCAGACCACAGATGGCGGCGGCTGGGTCATGATCGGTCGTGGCCGCGAAGGCTGGGAGCCGTGGAGCGGCGGCAAGGGCGATCCGGCCAAGCTCGCAACGCGCGAGCGTAACCAGTCGGCCTTCGACGTCGTTCAGCTCTCCAACGACGCTGTCAACGGCCTGCTCAACAATGAGGACGTCAAGGACCAGCCGGACGGCGTGCGCGTCCTGCGCTCGTGGAGCGCCTCGGGCCGCTCCTACCAGAAGCTGGACATGAAGTTCTCCAAGATGACGGACTTCGTGTGGCCCTTCAAGATGGCTCACCCGGTGAGCATCTCGATGGACGGTGCCAGCCCCGTCTCCGGCCTCCTGTGGAATACCCTCGGCTACGACCAGGGGTGGAACGCTCTCCAGGTCTACCCGTCGGCGCGCACCGGCTGGACTGTCGGCTGGGGATATGGCATCGGTGCCGGAAACTGGGGTGGCGACCTGAGTTCTGCGTCTTCCTTCTTCCACAAGAACGGCCAGACGGTCTTCGCCTACTCCGAGGCCTACGTGCGTCCGCGCGTTGCCTCCGACTCCTCGGCCTTCACCCGCATCCCGGACGAGGGCGAGGCTGGCTCCACCGTGAGCCGCGCCGTCTCCAACTACGCGGCCACAACCTCGTGGGGCGTCACCGGTAACATCAATGGCTCCTACGCGGAAGGATCCATTCAAGTCCAGGCCCTCAAGCAGGTCGGCTCCACCATGTACGTGGGTGGTAACTTCACCGGCGTCAAGCAGGGCGAGAACGGTTCCGAGAACCCGTCGCGCGGCCTGGCGGCCTTCGACGTCAATACGGGCGACTGGACCGGCCAGGCCTTCGACTTCAACAATCAGGTCAAGGCCCTCCTGCCCCTGCCCGACGGTCGCCTCCTCGTGGCCGGCGACTTCACGCGCGTCAACGGTGAGACTCACATCGGCACCGTCGTCATCAACCCCTCCACCGGTCAGGTCGACCCCTCGTGGGACCTGTCGATCACTAACGCGCTGAACGGCGGCCAGGTGAGCGTGCGCGCGCTCGACTACTACGACGGCAACGTCTACCTGGGTGGTGTCTTCACACACCTGAGTGGCGGCGGCTCCTCAAAGGTCTACGGGCGCAACGCTGCCCGCGTGTCCCTCGACGGGCGCCCCGACCGCAGCTGGAACCCGGAACTCAGCGGCTCCGTTCAGGCCGTGGGCGTCAGCGAGGCTAACGGTGCCTTCTACGCCGGCGGACACTTCACCCGTGCACACGGATCCGAGCGCGCCTGGTACGCCGCGAAGTTCTCGACCCAGCCCGGTGCCGCCCAGGACTTCGAATTCAATTTCGAACCTTCCACCGTGAGCGCCGGCAAGTACCAGCAGACCATCGCCACCGGAGGCAACCGCGTCTTCATCGGCGGCTCCGAGCACTCCCTGTTCGGCTACGACACCGGCACGAACTCGCGCACCTCCGGCACCGTCACCATGAGCATGGGCGGCGACATGCAGGCCAGCACCATCTCCTCCAAGAACGTCATTTACGGCTCCTGCCACTGCTCTGACGGGGCCTACCAGGACAAGTACGACTGGGCCGTGTCCGACCGCTGGTCTCGTATCGACGAGATCAAGTGGGTGGGTGCGTGGGACGCCACCACCGGTGAAAACCTGCACTGGACCCCCTTTGAGCTCTCCTCCAAGCGCAAGACCGGTGCGTGGGCGCTCACGACCGATACCAACGGCAACCTGTGGGTCGGCGGCGACTTCGACCTGTCGCACATCGACGCTTCGCGCACTCAGTGGAACGGTGGCTTTGCTCGCTACGACAACCGCGACAATGTAGCCCCCGAGACCCCGACGCTGGTGCGTACGACCGCTTCCACGGCCTCGTCCGTCACCCTGGCCTGGGAAGGCGTCTCCGACGCCGTCTCCTACGAGATCCTGCGCGACGATCGCCCGATCGCCTCCACGACCTCGGCCAGCGTTGAGGTCCCGCGCGGCGGCGACAACCGCTTCTTCGTGCGCGCCGTCGACGCTGCGGGCAACCGCTCCGCCACCACCGCCGTCTACGTGCCCCCGGCCGACGGCGAGGTCGATCCCGCCAACCCCGTCCTGCTGGAAACTGGTGCCACCTGGAGCTACCGCGCACTCAATAGCGCCGCCCCCGAGAACTGGACACAGACCTCGTTCGACGACTCCCAGTGGTCCACCGGTACCGCCCCGCTCGGCTACGGCGACCCGAGCATCGCGACCGTCCTGCAGTCGAACATCGCGCGCCCCGTGACCTCCTACTTCCGCTCGCACTTCACGGTCGCCGACGCCAAGGCACTCAAGGGTGTCACCGTGAAGTACCTGGCTGATGACGGTGCCGTGGTCTACGTCAATGGCGCCGAGGTTGATCGCACGCGCATCGACGCAGGTGCCGTGAGCTACACGACGCGAGCCAACGCCGCGCCGAGCTACAGCGCGGCCTCGAACCCCCTGTCCGAGGTCTTCGTGCCGGCCTCACTGCTCACCACCGGCGACAACGTCATCGCAGTCGAAACGCACGTGAACTACACGCGCAGTGCGACCGTGGGCATGTGGGCCTCCGTGACCCGCGTCGACGGAACACCCGATTCGGCTTCCGGGGACGACGATGTGAAGCCGCAGCCACAGCCCGCACCCGAGCCGGACCCGGTTCCCAACACTGAACCCTCAGCGCCCACAAACCTTGAGGACGCCACCAAGGCCATCGACGTGAGCGCCATGACGAACGGCGAGATCATCCCTTCGGCTTCCACCCAGTGGAACTACTGGACCGCCATGGCAGCTCCCGCCACTGACTGGGCAACGACCGCATCCCTGGCGGACTGGTCGCGCGGTGCAGGCCCCATCGGATGGGGAGACTCGGACGCGGCCACTCGCCTGGACATCGCCAAGAAGGATCGCCCCGTCACGTACTACTTCGCGCGTGACATCGACCTGGGCACCATCACCCCCAATACCAGCCTCACCTTCAAGGTGCGTGCGGACGACGGTGTTGTCTTGCGCATCAACGGACAGGTCGTGGACACGAAGCGTATGTCGCCTGGCAACATTAGCCACGACACGTACGCGAATGCGGCGGTTACTGCCCCCCAGGCGGCCTCCGATCTGCTCGAGGTGAAGATTCCTGCCAGCTACTTGACATCTGGGGTGAATCGCATCGGCGTTGAGGAACATATCAACTACAAGGGCACGCCGTCCATGTCCTTTGATTTGTCCGCAACAATGGCCAAATAGAGCGAACGTCGTGTCGCTTCATGCAGGTTGAGGTGATGTCATGACTAGTTTGGACAGTTTGACCGACCTCATATATTCCTGTTGACAGGAGGAGCCCTCGCCGTTCTGGCGAGGGCTCCTTCGTATGTGGTAGAACACTCTCGTTTTTGGCTAACCACATGGTTGAGCGTGATGGGTTTTCGTGACACTATAGGGGTAACCATTAATGCGATACCAGTGAGGATCCGATGAAGACTATCCGCCGCTGCTTGGCCCTCGGCCTAGCATCAATAACCGGTTTCGGAGTGCTTGCACTCAGCCCCGTCGCAGCTCAGGCGGCGGTTGACCCCCTCCACGATGGCCTCTCCGAAGCGACTGCTGCGGCCTCATGCTGGGAGATTAAGCAGAACAACCCACGCTCGTCGGACGGCACTTACTGGCTCCAGACGGCCACAATGGATGCCCCCGGCCAGTTCTTCTGCGACCAGACGACGGATGGCGGCGGCTGGGTCATGATCGGTCGCGGCCGTGAAGGCTGGGAAACCTGGAGCCAGGGCAATGGCGACCAGACTCGCCTCCAGACCCGCCCGCGCACTCCCGGCGACTTCGAGGTCGTCCAGGCGTCCCACGAGACCGTCAACGGACTGCTCGGAGGCACCAAAGTTTCTGACCTCCCGGACGGAGTCATGGTCCAGCGTGCCTGGAACCACCGAGGCAGCGCCTACCAGACCGTGCGCATGCAGTTCCCCAAGATGCGTGACTTCATCTGGCCCTTCAAGAGCGCCCACCCCGTCAACGTCAAGTTCAACCGCGAGTGGTGGGTCAACGGCGGTATCGTGTGGTCAGGCTTCGGCACGAACACCAGCTGGGGCTACGTCAACCTGAACGCTTCTCCTCAGAACCAGTACACGATGGGCTTTGGCTATGGTCCCCTCGCGTCCTCCTGGTACGACACCTCCTCCTCGACGTCGTTCTTCCACCGCAACGGCTCCATCATCAATCCCTACGCGGAGGTCTACATCCGTCCCGAGCTGAGCTCCACGGACTCCTCTTTCCGCGCCATCGGTGACGGCGGCACTGCCGCAGAGACCCAGAAGGCATCGGTCTCCGAATATGCGACCCCCACGACGTGGGGCGTGACCGGTAACCTCAACGGCTCCATCCAAGAGGGAAGCATTCAGGTCCAGGCCTTCGAACAGGTCGGCTCGACCATGTACGTCGGCGGTAACTTCACCGGCGTGCAGAAGGGCAAGAACGGCTTGGAGACCACCAGCCGTGGCCTGGCAGCCTTCGATGCCACCACCGGTGACTGGAACGGTCAGACCTTCGACTTCAACAACCAGGTGAAGGACCTCGTCGAGCTGCCCGGCGGTAAGCTGCTGGCAGTCGGTGACTTCACCAAGGTCAACGGTGAAACCCACGTCGGAACCGTCCTGATCGACGCTGCCACCGGCCAGATTGATCCCTCGTGGGACCTGCAGATCCGCAACGGCAACGCATCCGTCGTGACCGTTAAGGCTGCAAAGGTCATCGGCCAGCATATCTACCTGGGCGGCGCGTTCACGCACCTGACGGGTAACGGCTCCTCCTCCGTGTACGCCCGCAACGGTGCCCGCCTGGACCTGTCCGGCAAGCCTGACCGCTCCTGGAACCCCGAGTTCAACGGCAGTGTCATCGACATCGACGTGGACGAGAACGACTCCTATTACTACGCCGCGGGCCACTTCACTCGTGCACACGACCTCGTTGCCGAAAATGCTGCCCGTCTGGGCACCGGGGCCGGAGCCGAGCTCGACCAGTCCTGGTCCTTCCGCCACTCCTACTTCATCGGCAAGTACCAGCAGGCTGTCACCGTCGGTAATGGGCGTGTCTACTTCGGTGGCTCCCAGCACTCGCTGTTCGGCTACAACACCTCCGACATGACCCGTACCTCCGGTTCCATCACCATGCAGAACGGCGGCGACCTGCAGGCGACCACTGCCTCTGCGACCGGCGTCGTCTACGGCTCCTGCCACTGCTCCGACTACGCTTTCCAGGACGCCTACCAGTACCTCGCCCTCGGCGACACATGGACGCGCGCCGACGAGATCCAGTGGGTCGGCGGATGGGACCAGGCCACCGGTCGCCAGATCGGCTGGACGCCCTACCGTCTGTCCTCTCTGCGCTCCACTGGTGCCTGGGCCCTCGAAATGGGTGATGACGGAGCCCTGTGGGCCGGCGGTGACTTCAACTTCTCCTACACTTCCAAGACGGCCGGCCAGTGGTCCGGCGGCTGGGTGCGCATGCCCGCACGCAGCGCCACCGCCCCCGCCGTGCCCGCCAATCTGCGCGCCTCCGACGGCAACGCGAAGGAAGTAACCCTCAAGTGGTCGTCCGTGCCCGGTGCCGAGTCCTACGACATCCTGCGCGATGATCGCACAATCGCCACCACGACCTCGACCTCCATCACCGTGCCCCTGGGAGGCAATAACCGCTTCTTCGTGCGCGCCGTCGCCTCCGACGGCCTGCGAGGTGCCTCGACCCACGCCTACACAGTCGACGCCAACGGCCAGCCGACCCAGCCCGACGACTCGACCATCCTCGTTGAGGACGACGCCACCTGGGCGTACCACTGGTCGACCGACGCCGTGCCCGCAGACTGGGCCCAGACCTCGTACGACGACTCCTCGTGGAGCCGCGGCACCGCACCCATCGGCTACGGCGCAGCCGACCTGGGCACCACGCTCAAGCCCGGCACACCCAAGACCCGCCCGCTGACCACCTACGCGCGCACCACCTTCACTGTCGCTGACCCCACTGCCATCGGCGGCGTGAACGTTGCGGTGACGGCCGACGACGGTGCCGTGGTCTACGTCAACGGCACCGAGATCGTACGCCAGCGCATGAACGATGGTGCCGTCACCGCCGGAACCTACGCGTCCGCCTCCGTGACGACCGCCTCCGCGCGCGCCGACCGTCAGCTGGTCTTCGTCCCCGCGTCCCAGCTCGTCGCTGGAACCAACACCCTGGCCGTCGAGACACACCTCAACTACCGGTCCAGCTCCTCGATGACCATCGACGGCACCGTCCAGGTCGTGGCAAAGGCTGATGTGCCCGAACCCGAGCCGCAGCCCGAACCCGAGCCGGAACCCGCGCCGCAGCCCGACCCGGACAAGCCAATCACCCCGGATCCCGATCAGCCCCTCGAGGTACTCGACGTATCCGGCGTGAACTTCGGTGAGTTCCTGCCCACCGGACAGTACTGGAACTACTGGAACTCCAAGGACGCTCCCGACGCCGCGTGGAACTCTACTGCCGACCTGTCAAAGTGGAAGCACGGAGCCAGCCCGCTGGGCTGGGGCGACCGCGACGCCGCTACCCCCTTCGTGCTCGCCGCCTCCGAGCGACCCATCACAACCTACTTCGCCCGTGACGTGAACCTGGGCACCATCAGCGCTGACTTCGAGCTTACCCTCGACGTTCGCGTCGACGACGGCGCCGTCATCTACGTCAACGGAACCGAAGTAAAGCGCGTGAACATGCCGGAAGGTACCGTCACGAACAACACCAACGCCAAGTCCAACGTGTCCCTCGGCGCAGCCAAGAAGAATCTTGCCACGGTGTCCGTCCCGCGTGATGTTCTCAAGGACGGTGTTAACCGCATCGCGGTCGAAGAGCACGCCAACTACGCTGGTGCCGTCTCAGTTTCCTTCGACCTGAAGGCAAGCCTGCTAAGGTAGGACTATGACTGACAAGTCGCTCGTCGCTGGCGGTCTCGACACGAACGAGGCCGCCAGCGCGGTCGGTGCCAACACGTCCGACCCTGCTTTCATTGCTATGGCCCAGCGCGTGCTCAGCCGTGGGCACGCGACCACCTGGCTCAATCACTGGTCCCTGCTACACGCCGACTTCCGCGCGCTCGCGCGCATGGACACTGTCGGCTTCGATGGGACCCTCCTGCAAATGCGTTTGCGCGGTGCCGGGCACGAGATCGAACGCACCTCCGCCGACCTTGTTCTGCCCCACGTCTTTTCCCGCCTCGACGATGGAACCCGCATCACTCTGATCGGTGCCGTTCCTGAGGCCGGGCGTGCTGCAGCTGAGCGCCTCAGTCGCTTTGACGTCCAGGTTATCGATGGATACGACGGCCTCCGCCGCTTCAAGGTGAACCCGAGTTTGCTCTCGTCTTTCGATCCTCGTCTGGTAATTGTCGGACTCGGAGCTGGTCTGCAGGAAGTCGTCGCTTCCGTCGCGCGGGACCTCGTTCCCCAGGCGTCTGTGTGTACTGCTGGCGGCTGGATCGACCAGTATGCAAAGGCAGCCGATGACTACTTCCCCGACTGGGTCCACAACGCTCGCCTGGGCTGGGCGTGGCGCATCGCGCACGAACCCAAGCGCCTGACGAAGCGCTACACGGTGGAGGCTCTGGACTTCATTGCTCACTGGCCTGAGCTGATTCGTCGCCTTGAGGCCATGGGCACCTTCGACGAGCTGGGCCTCGTCGTGGAGAAGAAGGCGTCGCAGGCGTGATACGCGCGGCGTAAGTGATGCTCGCTGAGGCGGGCCGAACCCCACGGGTTCGGCCCGCCTCGCCGTATGGTCTCAGCTGGGTGTACGTGTCGCGCTGACAGCACCATCTCCCGGGTCAACACCATGTGTTTCGGAATGGGCGCAGTCGTGCGTTGACATAGGTCTGGCTGGGTATGTCGTGAGGATGCAAGAGATTGCCAGACGTTCGAAGTCTGGCGGTCTGCGAGGCGTATGACATGCGAGATAAGACACTATGACACTTTCTGTCAAGATGTGTGTCGAGCATAATATGCGGCTCTTAGACCTGATTCCAAGTGGTCATCGCGTCTCATGGGCGGATGGAAAAAGGTTGCACGTGCCACTGACGAATATGCAGGTTGTTAGGTGTGCAACAACCGTTATTGAGGTTTTGACATCGGCTTTCAGGAGGTCGAAGAGCGGGTTTGACGGTGGCAGTGTCAAACGACTGTGGGCATCATCGATGCTCAAATCTAGCATGTGGTATTGCCGCTCCTGCTGTGATGGTTCCGATAGGGGAGGTGAGCTGTCCTACTGGTCCCTCGAGTCTGTCAGTGCGTATGTCATCGTGGAGTCAGTTATGTGCCGTCGGCGCACGTAATGTTTGTGAGGGTGCTGCTGGCGCTCCTGGCTGACTCTGATTGCGCCAGCGTCTGCGCGTTGTTCCGAGGGTTTGAGGTGTCTTCAAGGCGCTGTGGCGACCTTTTATAGCGCGCCCCTATCTATGCGGGCATGCGACGCATTGTGTGCGTCAAAGGGTGAGGCCCGAGCCGTTTGGCTCGGGCCTCACCCTATTCACACACACGCAGAAAGAATCAGTAGGCTCCCTCGTGGCGCAGCAGAGCGGGAATGGTCTGCAGCACGATCCATGCATCGAGCGTGAGGGAACGGTGCTGGGCGTAGGACAGGTCCAGGTGGACTGTCTCGTCCCAGGAAAGGTTGGAGCGCCCGGAGATCTGCCACAGGCCGGTAATGCCGGGGCGGACCGCGAACTTGCCCATGACGCGCGGCTCGTACTGCGCAACCTCGCTGGGGAGCGGGGGGCGCGGGCCGACGAGAGACATATCACCGCGAAGAACGTTGAAGAGCTGGGGGAGCTCGTCGATCGAAGTCTTACGCAGGAAGGCGCCGATGCGGGTGACGCGGGGGTCGTTCGCCATCTTGAACATGACGGAATTACCGGCGCTGGCGTCGGCCTCGTTAGCCTCGGCGAGCGAGGCCTTCATGGCTTCCGCATCAACGTGCATGGTGCGGAACTTAAACATGGTAAAAGTCGTGCCGTCGAGGCCCACGCGCTCCTGCTTGAAGAAAGCAGGGCCGCCGTCGTGTAGGCGCACCATCGCTGCAACGATGATCCATACCGGTGTCAGCAGGATGATGCCGATAAGCGAGGCGATAATGTCGCACATGCGCTTGATGGCGTTGTCGGCGGACGCGGCGAAATCCGACGCATGCTCGAATGCGAGAGCCGTTGAGGCGGCGCGTGCAGTTGGCTTCGTCAAAGTTGTCATCTGTGCGTCTTCCTTCTACTTCTTCAAACTCAAATACTGTAGGTTGGTTAGAGGAGTGGATCCCCCGATGGTCAGGACATTTACTGAGTAAGTAATTCCTGGGCGCCTCAGTCACCGTTAGGTGTTAACCCTAGTCTATCCATACGGTTAACTTATTTGCTAACCAAAGGGTTAAGTACAAGCGAAAATGGGCTGTGATTTCACACATTGAGACTGTCTGACGAGTCGCGGTGTCATGTTAGGTGACCGTTCGGTCGATTGCTGACATCTTGGCAGAATGCGCGGGTTAACGGGGGGAGATAGACTTGTACACGCGTCGTGACTGGCGAAATAGGTGGGGTACCACCGGGGAGCGGCGTGCCTGCATCGAGAGCCGCCCGCCTGGGCTTGAAGTTGCCGACATCACATTCGACTGATCAACAGGAGAACCATATGGACTCCCTCAACGACATGACACTGGCGCAGCTGGATCCGGAAATCCAGGCAGTGCTGGACGCCGAACTGGGACGTCAGCGAGACACCCTCGAGATGATCGCATCTGAGAATTTCGTTCCGCGTGCAGTCCTTCAAGCCCAGGGCTCCGTCCTGACAAACAAGTACGCAGAGGGCTACCCGGGTCGTCGCTACTACGGCGGTTGCGAGTTTGTCGATGTTGCTGAATCGCTCGCCATTGAGCGTGCCAAGCAGGTCTTCGGCGGCGACTACGTCAACGTTCAGCCCCACGCGGGTGCGCAGGCTAATGCTGCCGCCCTCATGGCAATGGCAAACGTCGGTGACCCGATCCTGGGTCTGTCCCTGGCACACGGCGGCCACCTGACTCACGGCATGCGCCTGAATTTCTCGGGCAAGCACTACAGGGCGGTCGCCTATGAGGTCGACCGCGAGACCATGCGTATTGAACCCGAGAAGGTCCGTGAGGCTGCCCTCGCCGAACGCCCGCGCGTGATCATCGCCGGCTGGTCGGCCTACCCGCGTCACCTCGACTTCCAGGCATTCCGTGACATCGCAGACGAGGTTGGCGCAGCCCTCTGGGTGGATATGGCTCACTTCGCTGGCCTCGTGGCCGCAGGCCTGCATCCGAACCCCGTCCCCTTCGCCGACGTCGTCACGACGACGGTTCACAAGACCCTGGGCGGGCCTCGTTCCGGCATGATCCTGTCCTCGCGCGGCGAGCAGTGGGGCAAGAAGCTCAACACCGCCGTGTTCCCCGGCCAGCAGGGCGGCCCCCTCATGCACGTGATCGCCGCGAAGGCCATTGCCATGAAGGTCGCGCAGACCGAGGAGTTCAAGGATCGCCAGCGTCGTACCCTCGAGGGCGCGCAGATTCTTGCGGAGCGTCTGGGCGCTGACGACGCAAAGAACGCGGGCATCAAGCTGGTCACCGGCGGCACCGACGTGCACCTGGTCCTCGTTGATCTCGTCGAGTCCGAGCTCAACGGCAAGCAGGCCGAAGACCTGCTGCACGAAGTTGGCATCACCGTCAACCGCAACGCGGTGCCCTTTGACCCGCGTCCGCCGGCCGTCACCTCGGGTCTGCGCATCGGCACCCCCGCCCTCGCGACGCGCGGTTTCGACGCCGAGGACTTCGCGGAGGTCGCAGACATCATCGGTACGACGCTGGCGCAGGGCGCGTCTGGCAGCAATGTTGAGGTGGATGCGCTGCGTGCCCGCGTCAAGAAGCTCACGGACAAGCACCCCCTGTACGCGGGACTCGAGCAGTGAGGGCTCCCTGGGAGGGACCCGCGCGGGTTCTTGACGGCACGGCGACAGCCGCAGCTATCAAGGCTGAACTTAAGGAGCGCGTGGATCGCTTGCGCGATCTCGGGGTCGTCCCGGGCCTCGGCACGATTCTTGTGGGCGAGGACCCCGGGTCCGTTGCCTACGTCGCCGGCAAGCACCGCGACTGTGCCCAGATCGGCGCGGAGTCGATCCGCGTGGACCTGCCCGCGGACGCGACGCAGGAGCAGGTGGAGGCTGCCATCGATCAGCTCAACGCTGATCCGGCGTGCACGGGATACATCGTGCAGCTGCCGCTTCCTCGTGGCATCGACACCAACGCGGTCCTGGAACGCATTGATCCGGCCAAGGACGCGGATGGGCTGCACCCGATGAACCTTGGTCGCCTGGTCCTGCGCGGTTCGGGTCCCATCGACTCGCCGCTGCCTTGCACGCCGCGCGCGGTCATCGAGCTCGTGGAGCGCCACGGGATCGACCTGGCTGGTAAGAACGTGTGTGTGGTTGGGCGTGGCGTGACCGTGGGTCGTTCGATCGGTCTGCTGTTCATGCGCAAGGAAGTGAACGCGACGGTCGATGTGTGTCACACGGGCACGATCAACCTGGCTGATCACGTGCGCCGAGCGGACGTGATCGTGGCTGCGGCGGGTTCTGCGGGAATCATTACTCCCGAGATGGTGGCCCCCGGCGCGGTTGTCCTGGATGTCGGCGTGAGCCGCGTGACGGACGCCGACGGTAAGGCCCGCCTCAAAGGCGATGTCGCGGACGGCGTCGATCAGGTCGCCAGCTGGCTCAGCCCGAACCCGGGTGGAGTCGGGCCGATGACGCGTGCTCTGCTCGTCACGAACGTCGTCGAGGCAGCGGAACGTCAGGCGGGCCTCGGCCCCCAGTAAGCGGACCCTGCCGGTGACAATCGGTAGACACCTGATAACACGCGGGAGGCGCGGCGAGGAATCCAACTCCTCGCCGCGCCTCCTCGTTCCTCTAGACTGGAGAAAAACTCGCGTAAGGAGAAAACGATGACCCTGACGGTGACCACCGTGAACCTCAACGGCATTCGCGCCGCCCACAAGCGCGGCTTCCTCGACTGGCTGGGGGCGTCTGACACGGATGTGCTGCTCATGCAGGAGGTGCGTGCACCGGAGGAGATCTCCCGCGAGATTATGGGCGAGGCCTGGGATAGTGTGTGGGTTCCCTGCCGCATCAAGGGGCGCGCGGGCGTGGGTGTGGCCGTGCGACGCGGGCACGCGTGCCTGGAGGGCGATCCCCGCCTGATCCTCGATGATGCTGAGTCGGACGTGGATTCGGGCCGGTGGCTTGAGGCTGTCGTGCGCCCCGAGGGCGGCGAGACCCCGGTTCGTGTCGTCTCCGCTTACTTCCACTCGGGTGAGAAGGATACGCCCAAGCAGGAGGCGAAGATGGCGCACCTGCCGCGCATCGGGGCGCGCATGGCCGAGCTGCTCGCCGAGGAGGCGGGCGGAGGCATGTCGTCGCTCGTGTGCGGTGACTTCAACGTTGTGCGCTCGCAGGCCGACATCAAGAACTGGAAGCCGAACCACAACAAGCGCGCGGGCGTCCTCGATGAGGAGATCGCCTTCCTCAACCAGTGGGTGGACGAGGGCTGGCGTGATACCGTGCGTGACCTGGCTGGCGACGTGCAGGGTCCCTACTCGTGGTGGTCGTGGCGCGGTCAGGCCTTCGTCAATAACGCGGGCTGGCGCATCGATTACCAGTACGCGACGCCGGCCCTGGGGGAGCGCGCGCGTTCCTTCGAGATTGGCCGCGCCGACGAGTATGCGGAGCGTTTCTCGGATCACGCGCCCGTCTCGGTGACCTACGACATCTGACGTTTCATCGACGAGGCCGTGGCTGGCTTGGGAGCGGAGGTGTCCTAGGCGGCCACGGCCTTTCGTGTATGCGCGCGGAGGTTGTGCCTGGCTGTGGTGCCTG
>NZ_JAPWCL010000023.1:0-36804 GCF_041433955.1 Pauljensenia sp. 20925_1_25
TTTTGTTATGCCCCGCGGCGGATGCGGATGCGGATAGGTTACCGCCACGCGGATAGGTTACCGCCACGCGGATAGGTTACCGCCACGCGGATAGGTTATGACGATGTGGATAGGTTAATAAGCTATCCGGATGCTCATAACCTATCCGTGAAGTAGCAACCTATCCGCGCGCGCAGGCAAGGGCGCAACGACGCCGCCGATGTGAAAGGTACCGAAGGGTCCGGAGGGCACGGGCGGGCTTCGAGATCGACCACTCCGAGCCGCAGGCTCGCGTGTGGCGATCTCGCGGGCGGCCGGACCCGACGGCGCCCGCAACACCAGCGTCACCACAAGCAAACACGCGGCAGCCCCACCGGAGCGAAGGAGCAGGCCGGGTGCTGGCGGGCGGCGTCAGGGCCTGGCCGGGCTTCGAGACGACGCGCCCAGCCACCGATCAGCCACCATGCGCCACTGTTGTGGAGGGCGCCGGAGGGTCCGGAGGGCACGGGCGGGCTTCGAGATCGACCGCTCCGAGCGAAGCTCGCGTGCGGCGATCTCGCGGGCGGCCGGACCCGACGGCGCCCGCAACGCCAACGGCGCCACAAGCAACACGCACAGGAAGGCCGCCGCCCACCAGCACACACAGCGGCCGGACCCGACGGCGCCCGCAACACCAACGTCACCACAAGCACCCAGCAACCACGCAACGCAAACGCGCGGCAGCCCGTCAGGGCCGCCGCGCGTTCACGCAACTAGTTCGTACTCGACCGCCGAGAGGCCGAGCATTCAGCGCAGTCGCTGGGCCACAACCTCGGCGACCTGGACCGCGTTGAGGGCAGCGCCCTTGCGCAGATTGTCGCCGGAGACGACCAGGATGAGGCCGCGCTTGCCGTCGACCGCCTGATCCTGGCGGATGCGGCCCACGAGGACTTCGTCGCGGCCGGCGGCCTCGAGCGGGGTGGGGACGTCGACGACGCGTACGCCGGGAGCGTCGGCCAGCAGGGCGCGTGCCTGGTCGGGGGTGATGTCGCCGGCGAACTCGGCGTGGATGGTCAGGGTGTGGCCCGTGTAGACGGGGACGCGCACGCAGGTGCCGGACACGGCCAGGTCGGGGGTGTGCAGGATGCGGCGCGACTCGTTGCGCAGCTTCTGCTCCTCGTCGGTCTCCTCGGAGCCGTCGTCGACGATGGAGCCGGCGAGCGGCACGACGTCGAAGGCGATGGGTGCAACGTACACGCCTGGTTCGGGCAGGGTGACGGCGCGACCGTCAAGGGCGAGGGCCGGAAGGTCCTGCTTAACGCCGGCTTCGATCTGGCCGGTCAGCTCGGCGACGCCGGCGCGGCCTGACCCGGAGACGGCCTGGTAGGAGGACACGAAGAGGCGCTTGATGCCGCCGGTGGCCTCGACGAGGGGCTTGAGGACGGGCATGGCGGCCATGGTCGTGCAGTTGGGGTTCGCGATGATGCCCTTGGGGCGGTTGTCGACGTCGTCGGGGTTGACCTCGGAGACGACGAGCGGGACCTCGGGGTCCTTGCGCCACGCGGAGGAGTTGTCGACGACGACCGCGCCGGCGGCCGCGAACTTGGGGGCGTACTCGCGCGAGGCGGTGGCACCCGCGGAGAACACGGCGATGTCAATGCCCGAGTAGTCGGCCGTCGCGACGTCCTCGACGACGATGTCCTGTCCCTTCCACGGCAGGGTCGTGCCCGCCGAGCGAGAGGACGAGAAGAAACGAATCGTCTCGACCGGGAAATCCCGCTCCTCCAGCAGGGTGCGCATGACTCGGCCAACCTGGCCGGTGGCACCGACGACGGCAACATTGAAACCACTCATGGTGTTCTCCTTGTGTTGGTGCGCGCGCCCATACGACGGGGCGAACGCTGGGTGAAATCTATGGGGACGAGGCCGACCATGCTGACTGGGAGCACCGGAACCGCGCAGAAACTGCGGGGCCAGCCCGGGCCTCGTCGTTGAACGATCAGCGGCCGGTGCCGCCGTAGACGACGGCCTCGGTTTCGGAGGCGTCGAGGCCGAAGGCGGTGTGGACTGCCTTCACGGCGCGGTCGAGGTCGTCGAGGCGGGTGACGACGGAGATGCGGATCTCGGAGGTGGAGATCAGGTCGATGTTGATGCCCGCGTCGGACAGGGCGGAAAAGAGGCGCGCGGAGACACCGGGGTTGGTGCGCATGCCGACGCCGACGAGGCTGAGCTTGCCGATGTTGGGGTTGTAGCGCAGCTCGTTGAAGCCGATTTCGTCGCGGTGGGCCTCGAGGGCGTCGAGGGCCTTCTGCGCGTCGCCTTCGGGCAGGGTGAAGGTGATGTTGGCCTTCGTGGGGTCGGAGATCGGCAGGTTCTGGACGATCATGTCGATGTTGGCGCCGACCTCGGCGACGACGGCGAAGACGCGGGCGGCGACGCCGGGGCTGTTCGGCACGTCGGTGACGGTGATCTTGTCCTGCGAGCGGTCGTGAGCGATGCCGGAGATGACGGGCTTTTCCATGGCGTTTTCCTCTGGGGACTTCAGGGCGGCGTCGGGCACGAGGCCCTTGAGTTCGGGGTTTGCGGGGGCGTCAGAGATCCAGGTGCCGTTCTTTTCGGAGAACGAGGAGCGCACGTGGAGGGGGACCCCGTAGCGGCGGGCGAATTCGACGGCCCGCAGGTGGAGGATCTTGGCACCGTGAGCGGCCATTTCCAGGGTTTCTTCCTGGGTGAGGGTGCGCAGGCGGTGGGCCTTGGGGACGATGCGCGGGTCGGCGGAGAAGAGGCCGTCGACGTCCGTGTAGATTTCGCACACGTCGGCGTGGAGGGCTGCGGCGAGGGCGACGGCGGTTGTGTCGGAGCCGCCGCGGCCGAGCGTTGTCACGTCGTCGTCCTTGGAGATGCCTTGGAATCCGGCGACGATGGCGACCTGGCCGTCTTTGACGGCGCGGGCGACGCGCTCGGGGACCATGCCGATGATCTGGGCGGCACCGAAGTGGCTGTCGGTCTTAATGCCGGCCTGCGCGCCGGTGTAGGCGCGGGCCTCGACGCCTAGTTCGTTGACGGCCATGGCCAGCAGCGCCATGGAGATGCGTTCGCCTGCGGACAGGAGGATGTCCATTTCACGCTCGGGCGGGTTGTCCGTGAGGGCGGCCGCCGAGTCGAACAGGTCGTCCGTCGTGTCGCCCATGGCCGATACGACCACGACGACGCGGTGTCCCGCGTTGTGCGTGTCCACGATGCGCTGGGCGACGCGCTTTATGGCTTCGGTGTCGGCGACGGAAGAACCGCCGTACTTTTGCACGATCAGTGCCACTGGACCCTCATTTCTGTCGGTATATGCAGGTCTGCACGTATTCGGGTGGCGCACACCACCGTGTCAATCCTACGGCGCTCGCGCGTTCCCGCTGGGAACTTCCGGTATATGAACGGGTAAACGGGGGTGACATTGAACGCGCGACTGCGAGCAGGCACACACAATGGACGAGGTCGGGGCCAGTCAGGCGGCTCGATTCCGTCTCGTGGGACCTCAGAAAGCGGCACGAGGCCGGGGCACGCCGGGCGGTACACACCCACTCATGCTCACTTTACGCCGCGGGCAGTGTCACGTCGATGACAGTTCCCTTCTCGCTGTCAACCAGCCGCACCGACCCGCCCATGGCGCGCGCCAAGGACTCGACAATCGACATGCCCAAACCCGACGAGCCGCGCCCGTCGCGCGTGCGCGAGGAATCACCGCGCACAAAACGGTCGAACACGCGGTCGCGAATGTCAGCCGGGATGCCGGGCCCGTCATCGGCCACACGGATCGTGATCATCGACGAGGCCTGGGCACCCGTCGCACTCCCCCCTCCCTTCGCGGAGCCGCGGAGAGCAGCGGAGGCGGCCACGGCCTCGTCCCGGCTCCGGAGGATAGAGACGACGACGCGCGTGCCCGCGGGCGTGTGGACACGAGCGTTGGCCAGGAGGTTCGTGAGGATCTGACGCAGGGCGGACTCGTCGCCGAGGACTGGGGCATCCACAGCTTCCCCGAGCTCCCACGCATGGTCGGGGGCGACCACGTGCGCGTCGGACAGGGCGTCCAGTATCAACGGGATGACGTCGACGCGATCACACGCGAGAGCTCGATTGCCGTCCAGTCGCGCGAGCGTCAGCATCTCCTCCACAAGGGCGGCCATCCGCGCCCCCTCCGAGGAGATGCGCTCGAGCGCCTGAGTGCGGGAGGCCTCGTCGATGTCACGGCGCGCGAGCTGCGCGTATCCCTGAACCGATGCGAGCGGCGTACGCAGCTCATGCGAGGCGTCGGCGACGAACTGACGGAGCTTCGCCTCGCTGCGGGCGCGGCGTTCCATACCGTCCTCGACGGCGTCGATCATCGAGTTGAGGGCACCCGCGACGTCCGCGACCTCGACGGGGCCGGTGATCGCTTCCTCGCTGACCCGCGTCAAGTTCTCCGATTCATCGGCGAGGTCACGGCTCGCGATATCCGCAGCCGCCGCACGCACGACGCCGAGCGGGCGCAGCTCGCGGCGCACCCACGCGCGCCCTGCGAACCCAGCCGCAATCGCGACGACGAGGGACAGACCTATCTCAACCCCGACGAGCATCAGGACCACATCATCAATGCTGTCCATCGGGATGCCGACGAGCACGGTCTTCCCCTCGACCACGCGCGCGGTCACGCGGAACGTTCCCATTCCCTTCAGGCGCACGGTGTGCATACCCCCATCCGCGGGGACAGCAGCCAGAATCGCCAGAGCCGGCGCATTCAGGTAGGTCACTGAAAAGTTTGAGACAACTGCTCCAGCCGACTCCCCATCCTCGCTCACGTACTGGAGAGTGCCCTCGGCAATACCGGAGCCGCCGAATCCGGGTCCCTTAGGCCCACCGGGAACTAGCGGCCCGCCGGAACGAGGAGCATGGACGCTCGACTGCGGGGTCGTGCGGACACCGTCATCGTCGGAATCGTCGTCGGCATCATCGTCGGAATCATCGTCCGTATCCACCTCGTCGTCCGGCGCATCCGCGACGTCCAGGCGCTCACCGGCGCGCTGCGAGAGACGATGCAGTTCGGAGTCCATATTGGCCAGCATCCAGGAGCGCATGACCAGCGTGGACGCCACCACCATGACAATGAGCGCGAGCGCGACGCACGCGGCGAGCGCGCGCGACAGCCGCCCGGCCAAGGAAGGACGCCTCGTCACTGGGGTTCCCGCAGGATGTAGCCGGCACCTCGAACCGTGCGAATGAGGGCCGGACGATCCGCGTCAATCTTCTTGCGCAGGTAGGAGATGTAGAGTTCGACGACGTTCACCTGACCGCCGAAGTCGTAGCTCCACACGGCATCCAGGATCTTCCGCTTCGATAGGACAATTCCGACGTTTTCCATCAGATACCGGAGCAATTCGAACTCAGTGTTCGTTAACGTGATCTCTTCCCCGCCGCGACGCACGTCATGGGAGTCCACATCCAGGGTCAAGTCCGCGACCTGCAGCACCGCTGACACCGTCTGCTGGGTGCGTCCCGCGCGGCGCAGCAGAGCCTCCACGCGGGCAGCCACCTCGTCCAAGTCGAAGGGCTTCGTCACGTAGTCGTCCGCGCCAGCGCGCAACCCCCGCACGCGATCAGCGACCGCGTCACGCGCAGTGAGGAAGAGGACCGGCAGCTCCGGATCACGAGCACGCAGACGCTCCAGCGTCTCCAGGCCGTCCATGCGCGGCATCTGCACGTCCAGGATCACGATGTCCGGGTGGAAGCTCGACGCCTTCGCCAGCGCATCCAACCCGTCCTTAGCCGTAGCTGTCTCCCAACCCTCGTGCCGCAGGGCCTGCGCGAGCAAGTCCGCCAGCATCGCTTCGTCGTCAACAACGAGCACACGGGGCACCCCGCCATTCGCCTGGGTCACCATCACGGCCTCCTCGTCTTCTCGCAGCGCGGTACCTACGATTGTGTCACACGTGCGTCACCGAGAACAGAACACACGTCCTGGGAGGCGACAAACAGCGCAGATCGCGGGCACCGCTGCGCTGCGCTCCGTCGCCCGATACACCGCCCCCCTGCGCGCGGCGTGAGCGTGAGGCAGCCCCGGCCTCGTCGATAACGGATCAGAGGCGGCGACGCCCCTCGAGCGCGCGGCCCAGCGTCACCGAGTCCGCGTACTCCAGGTCGCCGCCCATGGGCAGGCCCATCGCCAGGCGCGAGGTCTCAACGCCCATCGTGGAGAGCATGCGCGCGAGGTAGGCAGCCGTCGCCTCGCCCTCGACGTTCGGGTTGGTCGCCAGGATGACCTCGGTGACCGTCCCGTCGGCGAGACGACTCATGAGCGAGGCGATGTTCAGCTGGTCCGGCCCCACCCCGTGGATCGGGTCGATGACGCCTCCGAGGACGTGGTAGCGCCCACGGAACACGCGCGCGCCCTCGATCGCCTGGATGTCCTTGGGCTCCTGGACGACGCAGATCGCGCTGGGGTCACGGCGCACGTCGCGGCAGATGGAGCACTGGTCCTCTTCCGTGAGATTGCCGCAGATGTCGCAGTGGCGCACGCGCCCGCGCACGGCGTTGATCGCGTCAACGAGGCGCGCGACCTCATCGGGCTCCGCGTCCAGGACGTGCATGGCCATGCGCTGCGCGGACTTCGGGCCGATGCCGGGCAGCTGTCCGAACTGGTCGATGAGGTCGGCCAGGGCACCGTCGTACATGTCAGTATCCTCCCTCGGTCATCTTCTCTTCGATGACCCGTCCGCCGAGGATCTCCAGGACCGCGGCCAGGCCGATCGTCTGCGAGTGTTCAATGTTTTCGTCGTCGATGCTGGCGCTGTCGTCGTCGGCCGCGTGAGTGCGGGTCGAGGCGACGGTGGCTTCGCGCTGGGCTTTCTCGCGCAGGGCGGCCTCGGCGGCGGCGCGACCGGTGAGGGGTTTACCGGGACCCGCTTGGGCGGGCACGTCGGCGTCGGCAACCTGAGAATCCGAGGCAGCCGGGCGCATCGGCTCGGGCGCGGCTGCCAGCCACGAGGGGGTCTGCGAGGCAGCGGCCTGCTCAGCGGGTTCCTGCGGGGCCTGCGGTGACCAGTCCTGCGACGCCCACTCCGACACGTCGGCTCCCTGCGCCGCCCATTCCTGCGGGGATGCCTCCTGCTGGGCAGTGTCTTGCAGGGTCGGGGTAGCGCTGTTCGTCGGTTCCTCCGGCGGCGTCCACTGATCCGCGCCATCGTCGAAGGAGACGGGCGCGCCTCCGGGGATCGCAGCCGGGTCGCCCCACCCCGTCGGCGTGGTCGGCGCGTAGGCGTCGGACTCGATGGGCGCATCGTCAAAGACGGGGGACGAGGCCGGGGCCGCGCTGTCAGCCTGCGCGGGTGCGACCGACGCTTCGTCAGCGGGCTCCGGGTCGCCAGGGTAGGTGAAGACCGTGAAGGAGTGCTTGCGTGGCGCGACCGGTGCTGTCGTCGTGGCAGCACCCGGGTGTTCGTCGTGGGCAGGGGCCTGTGCGATGGCTCGGGTGGCCCTTTCGGGCAGCACCAGACGCGCGGACGCAGCGGATTTCTCGGGCGTCGACGCTCTCTCGTACGAGTCGGACCCACTCAACGTATCGGGCGTGTCCTGCCAGCGTTGTTCTTCTGAACGCGGCGTCGCTCGGCGCAGAGGCATCACCGTCGTGGTCGCCGGCCAGGCCGACTCCTCCGGTGCGCGTTCCGGCGTGCGAGTAGGTTCCGGTGCTCGCGCGGGTTCGGGCCATCCGCCGTCGTTGTCGGGCGCGGGGTCTTCGTGGTATGCCGCCTGCGCGGCGGCCTCGTCAAAAGGGGGCGGCTCCGAGACCCATCCTCCGCGCTGGGGCTGACGCGGTTGACCGCCCGAACGCGATGCCTGCGCCGACGGACCCGTCGTTGCCGGGCCACCCGAGGCCTGCCCCACCTGCGCGGACACGGTGACGGTCAGGCCGGTGACCTCGCGGATTGCCTTCTCGACGTCAGCAGCGCGGGGGCCGCGCGAGAATGCGTTGACCATGGCCTCGACGGGAAAGAGCAGCACCACGGCGGATCCATCCACGGCTCCGAGCTGCGCGTTACCGCCGACCATCGACCAGGTGACGCGGCTGATAGAGGACAGTCGTTCGACGACCTCGTTCCATCGTCCGCGCAGCATGTCGGCCTCGCGGCCTCCGGGGGCCTGGGAGGCCGAAGTGTCACGGTGCGCTCGCTCCTGGGCGTGAGCTTCCCGGCGCAGCGGTTCGTGGCTGCGCGCGTCGGGTCGCGGCTGGGCGGGGCGCTGCGCGGGGGCCTCGCGGCCTTCGGGGACCTCGGGACGGCCCTGCTGGCGCGTGGCCTGGCCACCCGAATGCTGCGCCGGAGCACGTTCGCCCTGGCGTGCGCCACCCTGCTGATCGTAGCGCTTGCTGCGACCCCACTCGTGCTGGTCGCTCGAGGCGTGCTCGCCGCGCTCGCGAGCGGACCGATCATTCGTGGGACGCTCGTTCGCGGGGTACTCAGCTCGATCACCTACGGGGCGCTCACCGCGCCCCCCTGAGGCTCGCTCCCCCGGCGCGTGCTGCGCGGGTTCCTGGGAGGCCTCGGGCGAACGAGGCGCAGGACTCGCGGAACCCCAATCGGGGCCGCTCCCCCACGTGGGCATGCCCTGGGGCGCGGGTCCGGACGAGGCAGGCGACGCGGGCGTCTGCGCGGCGGGGGCCGAGGCCTCGGCGCGCTCCTGCTTCTTCCGGGCCAGGGCCTCGCGTGCCTCGCGAGCGCCGAAACGACCCGAGGAGGCCTCGGATGACGAAGCGGAGGACACCTGGCGCGGCGCTCCCCCACCGGTCATTCCGACCGTGCCCTGGACGGGACCCGGTGCGGGCGCGGCGGTGGGCGCGGGCACGAGGATACGCGCCACGAGGAGCTCGAGCTGGAGTCGGGGTGAGGTCGCGCCCGTCATGGCGCGCAGGGCCTCGTCGGTCAGGTCCGCGGCACGGGAGAGGCCGTGCGGCCCCCAATTCTGTGCCTGTCGCTGCATGCGCTCGAACTGGTCCTGCGGAGTGTCGGCCAAGACGTCGCGCGCGCCGTCGCCGGCCACCGCGATGATGAGCAGATCGCGCAGGCGCTGGAGGAGGTCCTCAACGAAGCGGCGCGGATCGTGGCCGGACTCGACCATGCGCTCGACGACACGGAAGGCCGCGGCACCGTCGCCACCCGCAAGCGCGTCGACGGACTGGTCGAGCAGCGCGGAATCCGTGTACCCGAGCAGCGCCACCGCTGTCTGGTAGGTGACCTGGCCGTTGATCGCGCCGGCCATCAGCTGATCGAGTACCGAGAGGGTGTCTCGCACCGAGCCGCCGCCCGCACGCATGACGAGGGTCAGGACGCCCTCTCCCACGCTGATGTGTTCCTCGGCGCACAGGGTCGTCAGATACGGGCCGAGGACGTCCGGCGGGACCAGGCGGAACGGGTAGTGGTGAGTGCGCGAGCGGATCGTACCGATGACGCGCTCAGGTTCCGTCGTCGCAAAAACGAACTTGACATGCTCGGGCGGCTCCTCGACGAGCTTGAGCAGCGCGTTGAAGCCCTGGTTCGTGACCATGTGGGCCTCGTCGATGATGAAGATCTTGTAGCGGTCGCGCACCGGCGCGAAGGTGGCGCGTTCACGCAGGTCACGCGCGTCGTCGACGCCGCCGTGCGAGGCCGCGTCGATCTCGACGACGTCGAGCGAGCCGGGGCCGCCGGTGGCCAGCTCGCGGCAGGATTCGCACTGACCGCACGGGGTGTCCGTGGGACCCTGCGCACAGTTCAGACAGCGCGCCAGGATGCGCGCGGACGTTGTCTTGCCGCATCCGCGCGGCCCCGAGAACAGGTACGCGTGTGTGACGCGATTCGCGCGCAGCGCCGCCTTGAGCGGCTCCGTCACGTGCTCCTGCCCGATCACCTGGTCGAAGGTGTCGGGGCGATACCGGCGATACAGTGCTGTGGTCACCCTCCAAGCCTAGTTGGTCCCACCCCCATCTGCGTCCCGCGCCGCGCGTTCCACAGCGTCGGGCCGCTGGTTCCGCCAGCATGATCGACGGGTCCCATTGACGAGGCCGGGGCCGGGTATGTGGGAGGGGCGCGGGACCATGTGTTGGTCTCGCGCCCCTGCCTGGGGTTACCTGGTGTCAGGCGTGGTGCCCGTTAGGCGTCCCGGCGTTCGCGGCGGCGCTTGGTGCCGATGGCCAGTGCGCCGGCGAGGGCGGTGAGGGCTGCCATGCCGGCAGCCCCCACAACTCCCACACGGGAGCGGAAAGGGCGCAGTCGAGACATCGACTTCTCCTTCAACTAGCGAAATTTGACAGGACCTGGGTCCCAGCCTAATGACACTGTTGAGCAAACTCCATGTCTGACAGTTATCGCCTGACGCACAATAATATCGGTGTTATTTTCAGAATTCCAAGGCATGACAGTTCCGTTATAACTTCTCTGAACTCTTGGTCAGCGACAAGAATCGAACATAGCCCAGCATTTATCAGATAATCATGCGTTCGCAGCCGACATTCGATGCCAAGTATGACCAGTAGGGTCGAAATGGTTAGACGGGCCCACGTAATACAGAGTGTCTCAATTCATAACCGAGAGCCTTCACCGCCCCACACAAAGGCCCCTAGTCACGTTCCTCCTCTGACCGAGCGTTGGGTCGATAAGCCTCAGCACCCCGCAGGGCACGGGAGCACTGAGGCGACCACAGCCTCGTCCCCTACGAGGCTTGCTCCGAGGAGAGGTGACCGCCGTCCATTGCGAAGGTGCGGTCGGCGTAGCGGCGCGCTTCGGGTTCATGGGTCACGATCAGGACGGCCGCTCCCCCATCGGCTGCCTCGCGCAGGAGGCGCAGGACGGTGGTCGCGTTCTCGGCGTCCAGGCCGGCCGTCGGCTCGTCGGCCAGGACGATGCACGGGTTCATGAGAAGTGCACGGGCCACGGCGACGCGGCGTAGCTCGCCGCCGGACAGCTCATTGGGGCGTGCGTCCGCCAGATCGGATAGCCCCACGGCGGCCAGGAGCTCCTCGGCGTGCGCCCGCGGCGGCTCGGCCTTGGCATAAAGCACGGAAGGCAGCAGCACATTCTCGAGGACGCTCAAGCTGCGCAGCGCCGTGTGCCCCTGCGGGATCAGACCGATGCGCTCGTTACGCAAGCGCGAGCGTTCCTCATCGCGCATCGCGTACAGGTCCGCTTCCCCCAGCCGAACCGTGCCGGCCGTGGGCGGGAGCATGCCGGCGAGCATGGACAGCAGCGTGCTCTTGCCGCTACCCGAATGCCCGGTGATGACGGTCAACTGTCCCACCTCCAGGGCAAGGTCGAGCGGTGCCACCGCAGTAAACAGACGGCTACCCTTGCGGGCACGGGGGAAATCCTTCGTGAGGGAGGTCGCTTCAATGAGCATGTCACTCGCCTTCCTTGAGTAGGGCGCTGGCATCCGCCGTATTCAGGGCGCGCAGCGCTATCCACGATGATACGAGGGCGACCAGACCCATCGCGGCCACAGCCCCCGCCGCCAGGCCGGCGATCACGGGGAGGGAGGGGATCAGGAACCCCAGGCCGATTGTTTGTCTCACGAGCCCGGAGAAGGAGGTGATGAGAACCCCCGAGACGAGGACGCCCAGGCCCGCGCCGACCGCGTTCACTGCCACGGCCTCGGACACGACGATCCGCGCGACCAGGCCTTTATGCGCGCCCAGGGCAATGAGCGTGCCGAACTCGCGTTTACGCTCGACGATCATCATGACGAAGATCAGTGTGATCATCGCCAGGCCCACGCCCCACACGAGCGCCACCAGCACCGTCACCGTGCGCGAGGTCGCCTCCAGCGAGCGCGCGATGCCGCTGACCATCGTCGTCGAGGTCGTCACGCTCACCCCGGGCACGCTCGCCTGGATGTCGGCGGCGACCGCATCGACGTCGCGACCGGGCGCGACCCTCACCATGACCGAGGAGATGATGTGGCCAGTGTCGAGGGTCGTGTACTTGTTGAGGCCCTTATCCAGGGAGGAATCGATGAGGATGCGCGCGGTATCGAAGTTGGCGTACACCGCGTTATCCAGCGTCGATCCGGTGGTGTCGAATTGGGCGACGACGCGCAGCTTGTTGCCGAACAGCGAGAAGTTCTCCGGGTCCGCCACGCCGACGTTCGCGCCGACGATGACCTCCATGTCGCCGAGGTCCAAGGCCCCCACCGTGTCAGAGATCCACGGCTGGATGGTGAAGTCCGTCGCCGGGTCGAATGCGATGACCTGGTAGCGTCCCGAGCAGCACGAGGCGCGGGCGGTTGCCAGGAAAAGCTGGGCGGACGCGGCCTCGACGCCGTCGACGGCGGCGACCTGGTCGCGGGTGGCCTCGTCCATGTAGAAGTAGGAGGGCTCGGCACCTACCAGGAACGCCTGCGGGTCAAAGTCGTCAGCGTCCGCGGGCGTCACCATGATGTCCGCGCCGAGGCGTGACTCGACGGTGTGCAGGCCCCGGTCGATACCCGACACCAGCATGGTCCCGCCGAACATCGCCATCGTCATGAGCATTGAGAAGACCACGAGGGTCCCCGTGCGCACCGGGTAGCCGCGCAGGTTCATCCAGGGCAGTCGCGCGAGCGAAAGCATGTGTGTCCTCCTGTCGTGCGCCTAGATCGGCGCGAGCTTGTTTCCCTGCGCGGCGCGGCTTACCCGCGCCAACGCGAGGCGGGTCCCGGCCACGCCGAAGGCTACCAGCAGGGCGACGGTCATGAGCGCAAGGGGTGCCGACCTGGCCGGGGTGGTCAGCGCTGCGAGCGCGGGGGCATCACCGAGCAGGGGCAGGGCGGCGGCTCCGACGACGACACCCGCGAGCGCGCCCGCCGCGTGGACGATGAGTGATTCGGTGGTCATGACGCGGGCGATGGTCGCGCGTGAGGCTCCGATGGATCGCCAGACGAATATTTCGTGGCGGCGTTCGTTCATGAGGGTGGCTTGGGCGACCATGAGGGCGGCGAGCAGGATCATCCAGGCGACACCGAGGACGCCGAGGAGGACGCTTCGGTGGGCGCTCACGTCCGAGGCTGTGGCTGCGACGGCGACATCGGAGCGCACGGCGGTCACTTTGCGCACGTAGAGGTTGATCCACTCGGTCACTGCGCCGACGTCGCTCGGATTGGTGACCCGCACGAGGGCGACCGTGTAGTCCTGGTCGGGGTTCAGGGAGGCGTAGGTGTCGACGCCGGATTCGGCGGAAGCAGCGATGACCTGGCGCAGAGTGTCCATGGTGACGAAGACGATGGTGTCCGTGTCGGTGCCGGTTGCTTCCAGGTGTGCGCCGACCGGCCATTGCTTCCCGAAGAGCGTGACCTGGCCGTCCGGATCCTGGCGCACGGCGGCACCGACCGCGACGGTGCCCGTCGGGGGTGCTGCCCCCTCGCCATCGGCGATCCACGGGGAGATAACGAAGTCGGACGCCGGGTCGTAGCCAACGATCCACAGGGGCGTCCCGTCCGGCTGCGTGTCCGCGATGGCGAGCTGGACGGTAACGGCCGAGATGTCCTCGTTGCTGTCCATGCGCGACAGGGCCGCGCGCGGCTGGTCGCATTGGGCGGGGGTGCCGAGCATGCTCAGCTGCCTCTTATCGACCTGGTTCAGGCAGGTCGTCGGGTAGACGACGAGGTCGGCGCCAAGCCTGCGCTCGGCCAGGCTCAGCTGCGCGCGCATGCCGTCGAGCGCCACGAGGCCAACAAACACGCACGCCGCCTGGGCGAGCGCGAGCACCAGGATGATCACGGCGCGCACCGGGTGTGCCCGAATGTTCTTGACGGGAACGAGGCGCAGCGTGAGGTCACGCGTCATTGCTGACCTCCGCCGACCTCGGCGATATCGATCCACAGGGCGGGGCGCACCCCGTAGAGGACGTCGACGTTCGCGCCGCTGGGCAGCGGGGTGCCCGCGGTGTCGACGTATTGCGCGGCGAAGGCATAGGTGCCCGGCGAGCGCAGCCACCAGTCGGCGGTCCCGTCCTCGCTGACGGCCAGGGGGCCCGAGGCCGCGGCCTGGCTGGCGGGTGCCGCACCGATATCGGATCGGTTCGTGCTGCCGCTCAGGTAGACGACGCTCTCCTGCTCGCTCAGCGCGAAGACGCGGTCCTGCGTGGGCGCTCCGCCCGGGGTCCCTGCGATCGACTGGTCCGCGTTCTCGTTGAGGACGGAGGGGATAATTCCCTGCTGGGCGGGAGTGAAGGCCGAGGCGAAAAAGTCCCCGTTCATCCACGCGCGCAGATCAGAGTCAGCCCACGTGACATCCTGGAAGGGCACGTGGTTGTACTGGCGGGCCTCCAGCACGTCGGCGCTGAGGACCAGGAGGCGATCATCGAAACGCTCGAGCACGATCCACTGAATCGGCTCGGGCCCGTTCGCCTCGTTCCCGTCCTGCTCGAAGGAGCCGAAGTCGATCACGTCCCCCTTGGCCGCCCTCCGGTAGGGCACCGCCGGGTCTTTTCCGACGAGGTCCGCCCCGCGCTGCGCCGCGTCCGCGTAGCCCCCGAGCCCAACGAAGATCGCGTACGCGCCCGAAGTATCCCCGGCCTCGGCCAGGCGCACCGCCTCCGCATAACGCTCCCCGCGCTGATGGTTGTAGATCATGAAACCGAGGGTCAACGTGAGGAGAACCGCCGCGAGTGCGACGGCCCCCTTCTTGATGGATGCCTGGGACAGGCGAGCGCGTGTCACCGCTCTAGTGTCAGGCCTGAGAGGCCCGATCCTTTTTGAACGTGTGCACCAGGGCCGCGACACCGCCGCCAGCGACGAGCACACTCATGATGCGCACGAAGGGCTGGAACACCGTGTGGCAGCGCATCGTCTTCATCATGCACAACGGACAAATGACGCCGGGGATAAAGAAGACGACAATCGCGCCGATCAACGAGAGCGCCTGGAGGGCCAGGCGCACACCTTTATTCTTGACGAAAGCCGCGGTTCCGAAGAACACGACGAGGCCCGCCGAGCTGGCCGCAACACTGTTCTGGCACTGGTGGCACTGCATCCATGAGCCGTCCGGCCTGGGGTCGCAGGCCGAGAACACGGTAATTCCTCCGGCGAGGAGCAGGGCGCTCAGGGCTGCGGGCACGAGGGGGATGACGACGTCCTTCTTGGACATGGGTTCATTCCTTAGGGGCGAGCAAGCATTGACGAACTTTATAAAAGTATCATAAGCCTCATTTACGCAGGAACACAATGCTTTTACCCTCGCACGCGCCCCGCGACTCAGACATTCATAGAGCCCCCACGCACCGACCGCACGCGCCCCCACCACGCCCCTCCAGGACCTAAGATTGAGACATCCCCCACCAGTGAGGTGTCATCATGAAGAGGATTCACATCCGCTTTGCCCGATGCATCGTCGCATCGGTGACCGCGCTCGCATGCGTCGGTCTCTTCCCCCTCGCAGCCGCAGGTGCCGACGTCGCCGACGACGCCGCACAATCCGGCCCACAATCAGGCGCACAGTCGGGTGCGAGCACACCCACCGCACCAGCCACGCCCGAGGCACCCCCCGCCTCGTCCGAAGCCACCCCCGACCGGACCGCCTCCGCGACGCCCGAGGACACCCCGGCCTCGTCGGACGACGCTCCCCCGACGCCCGACCCGGCGCAGCCCGAACCGGGTGACCCCACCGAACCCGCGCCGGATAATCCCACCGAACCCGAACCCCCGGCACCCGCCACCTCCCAGTGGGTGCACCACGCCGAAGGCTGGCGCTACGAAAGTTCCGACGGCACATGGCTCAAGGACGGAATCTTCGAGGTCAGCGGCGTGCGCTACGCCTTCAACACCGACGGCTTCGTTCCGGTCGGCTGGTACCGCGCGCCCGACGGCACCTGGTACGCATCAACCGAAAACGGCGTGCGCACCGGCTGGTACCGGGACGGCTCGTGGTACCTCCTATCCGACTCCGGAGCCATGGTCACCGGCTGGCAGGTCTCCGGCGGCACCCGGTACTACCTGAACCCGGACGCGGGCGGCGCGATGGCCACCGGATGGACCAAGGTCGACGGCACCTGGTACCACCTCGATGCCTCCGGCGCGATGAGCGCTTCCACGTGGGTACGGGCGGGGGCCTGGTACTACCTGGGCGAATCCGGAGCCATGGCCACCGGATGGTTCAAGGCCGGCGACACCTGGTACTACGCGGACGCCAGCGGTGCCATGCGCACCGGTTGGGTCAGCGACGGCGGCTCCTGGTACTACCTGGGAAGCTCTGGGGCCATGGCCACCGGCTGGCTGCAGCAAGGCGCGAAATGGTACTACCTGAGGCCGGACTCCGGCGGCGCGATGGCGACCGCCTGGGCGATGGTCGACGGCAGCTGGAACTACTTCGACCGGTGGGACGGCTTCTGGGTATCCGGCCGCTCCGGCTTCGAGGCCGACTGGAACTATGCAAAGACCCTCTACAGTCCCACGAACTACCTGGTCGTCGTCGACACGAGCGCCCCGCACTGCATGACGTTCTACTGGGCGGCAAACTCCTGGCAGCCACTCACCGACATGCCCTGCTCCGTCGGCAAGTCCTCCACCCCGACCGTCACCGGCACCTTCACCATCAAGAACCGAGGCTCCTCCTTCGGGCACGGGTACACGGCGTACTGGTGGACCCAGTTCTACGGCGACTACCTGTTCCACTCGATTCTCTACTACGAGGGCACCATGACCGTGATGGACGGCACCCTCGGCGGGCACGTCTCCCACGGCTGCGTGCGCCTGCGCTACGAGGACGCCAAGTGGCTGCACGACACGATCCCATCGGGGACCTACGTGACGGTCTACTAACGGTCTGCTGACAGCCTACTGACGGTTTACCGATGGCCTACCGCTCAGCACGACGAGGCCGGGGCTAGCCTTCCGGATATCGGGGGCTGTCCCGGCCTCGCCATTGTGGTTTCACCGTGCCATTACGACCCGCCTTACGGCCTCGGCGTCGGCGTTGCTGCTCGTCGCGCCCTTGCGACCCCGAGCACCGTTGTGCCACCTGTTTGCCAGCGCAGCCCGCTTGGCCGTTGCGGCTCCGGCGCACGTAAGCCCTCATCCGCACGTGGACCCGCTATTCCGAGCCTGGCCTTTCTCATCCGCACGTGGACCCGCTATTCCGAACCTGGGCAACCCCGCCCACGTACGGAACAGCGGGTTAACGTGCGCAACAGGCGACCCACATGCGAGACAGCTGGTTGATACGCAGGACACGTTGGAGGCCACGCGTTGTCGCACGCGGATGATCGGTCACAGACCATGGGGCAGCCACACACGCCCAAAGTGCAGACCACCTCGCCGAAAAACGGCAAAAATGGGCTGTTGTGGGTGAGGTGGTCTGCGATTTGGGCGAATCCAGGAACGAGGCAAACACGACCACCCACAACAGCGACTTTCCCGCGCAACACAACCGACAAGTCACCACCCCAGCAACACGATGTGTCCATCCTTCGGCTTATAGGACATGTCGTGTTGCTGGGTTCGCACCTTGCATGCCTTGGTATGCCCTTCTCATCCGCACGTGGGCCTGCTATTCCGAGCCTGGGCAACCCCGCCCACGTGCGGAACAGACGGCCCACGTGCGAAACAGCGGGTTCACATGCGGGACACGTTGGAGCCCAGGTCACTGTCGCACACAGCCAATCCATGACGGATCATGGGGCAGCCACACACAGGCCCGCGACGCAGCATTCACAGGAACACGGCAAACACGACCACCTACAACAGCGACTTTCCCGCGCCGCACAGCCGACAAGTCACCACCCCAGCAACACGATTTGTCCATCCTCATAGTTGGTCCCAACCACCTATAACAGCAACTTTCCCGCACCAACAAGCCGAAAAGTCACCACAAAACCAACACGTTTCACCCTATAACCCTAGTGTCCTATAACCCGGAGCCTTCCGAGCCCACCCACATGGAGAGCACCGCAGGAAGCACATCCACCCCGCACCCAGAACCCGCGCAAGCAGCACAGGCAACGACGAAGCCCCGGGATTCCAGAGGAATCCCGGGGCAGGGAGCGGAGACGGCGGGATTTGAACCCGCGAGGGGCTATGCACCCCTACCTCCTTAGCAGGGAGGCGCACTCGACCGGACTATGCGACGTCTCCAGTGCCGACTACTTTAGGACATTTTTGCCACGAACGCGAACCGCACCCGCCGCACATACCCGAAAGCGCATCGACATGGCGGAGGGCGAGGGATTCGAACCCCCGGTGCCATTGCTGACACAACGGTTTTCAAGACCGTCTCTTTCGGCCACTCAGACAGCCCTCCAGACCTGCTCCATCCTACAGGAACAGGCTCACACACGCGAAGCCGACGGTACGGGCACAGTCACCGCCCGCCCTGCGGTAGCGGGAGAGACTGGGTCGAGCGCACACCACATCTGAGGGATCGCTCCGGCACTCACCGCGCAGCGTGAACAAAGAGGCGGACCCGGGGGTGCACACGCCCCGGGTCCGGTCCCAATCGCAGCTATCAGCCTCGCAGGCCGAAGAAGTTCCAGGACTTCTTGTCGGGTGCCGGCTCCTCGGGGTGGTCGAGGAGGCCGCGCGAGAGCGCGGGGGCTGTCGGCGGCCACAGCGGCACGCGAATCGCGAGCATCGCCTGGATCGCGTGGTAGACGTCCCAGCGTGAGGACTTGGCGGGCTGAACGCTCTCATTGTGGGGGCCGAGGCGGCGGATCCAGCGGCCCGGCTGGGCGATGAGGTAATCGTGGATGTAGTCCACGAAGGAGCGATAGCAGTGCTCAAAGTGCTCGACCTCGTCGATGCGATGCCCGTCATCGAGCATCGCGCGGCGTACGGCGACGGTCGCGCATACGCCCTCGCAGACGACCCACTGCTGGTGCTCGTCTTCGCCGGGCATGGGATCGCCCTCGTCGTTGACGGCGGTGGAGAAGCCGGGTGCCCCGTCGGTGCGACGCCAGCCGTCGACGCGGGCGCGCTCGAAGAGTTCGGTTCCCAGTTCCATCAGGTAGTCGGGTACGGCCCAGCCCGTGGAGCGCAGGCCAGCGCGCACCTGCAGCGCGAAGCGCGCGAGCTGCATGGAGTGACCGGTGACGTAGCCTTCGTGGTAGCGGCGTCCGTCGTTGCAGAGCTTTCCGGCCTCGAGGCTGGGCTGCCATTCCTCGTCGTAGTACTCGGGGATGCGCCAGTTGTTCTTGGATGCAACCTTGTACGCGAAGGCCGTCATCTTTTCGGCGCGGTCCAGCCATTCGGGTTCGGTGGTCGCCTCGGCGGCGGCCATGTAGGCCTCGATGGTGTGGATGAGGGTGCCGAGGGCGTGGACGGGCGCGGGTTCGCTGAAAGCCTCGTCGTACTGATCCCACACGAGGCCGTAGTCGTCGATCCAGTAGTCCTTCTGCTCTTGGAGCATGGTTTCGAGCAGCTCGTGCGCGCCGGGTCGGTTGGCGACGGTCGCGGCGGCGACGCCGAGCAGCGCGTAGACGGTGTGGTATTGGGACTTGACGCGGGAGGCCTCGTCCCAGGGGACGCCGTGCCCCTCCTCGTCCGGTTCAGCTTTGATTTGGTACCACATGCCGCCGTTGACGGGGTCCGTGAAGTACTTGGTCAGCGACTTGACAGCATGGTCGGCGTAGCGGCGCGTGCCGGGCAGGCCCATGAGGGCCCCCAGGGAAAAGATGTAGGCCATGCGCCCGGTGACGGCCAGGTCAATGGACCGGCTCAGGTCCGGTTTGCCGTCGGCGTCCAGGTGTGCGAAACCGGTGGCCACGATGGACCCCTCAGCCTCTTCGATGAGCGCCTGCATGTTGGCACTCAGCCAACGGTTATGTTCGATGGAATCAAACCATCCCACGATGTTCCTCCTGCCAAAACAGCCACGGTCTGCGGTGACCGACCTCTCATAGGATAGACGTTCCTTTCCCCATTTGGGAATACGTCCACACGTTCACTCCTCAAACAGGGACGAGGCCGGGGAAAGTCACGCTCTGACCTGCAGTTTTACGCATGCTCAGCCCCGGCCTCGTACACGATGAAACGATGACGTGTTTCACGGCGTGGACGGACCTACGCAGAAGTGGACGTAACGTGCAACACTGGGCTTATGCATGATCGAGCTGGCACACGTGCCCTTCCAGAAGACCTCATCAACGTCGACGATGTCATCTCCGCTTACTATGACATCGTTCCCGACCCGACCGACGTGGGACAGCGCGTCGCATTCGGAACGTCGGGCCACCGCGGCTCCTCGCTGGACGGCAAATTCAACGAGGCGCACATCATCGCCATCACCGCGGCGATCATCGAGTACCGCGCGTCGCAGGGCATCAACGGTCCTCTGTTCATCGGCCGTGACACGCACGCCCTGAGTGAACCCGCGTGGCGCACCGCCCTGGAGGTCCTCGCGGCCGCCGGCATCGACACGCGCATTGATTCGCGCGGCTCCTACACGCCGACCCCCGCCGTGTCCGTTGCAATTCTGGGCGCGAACGGCGCACCGGCGAACCTGCGCACGGAGGGTGACGGACTGGCTGACGGCATCGTCGTGACCCCCAGCCACAACCCGCCGCGCGACGGTGGCTTCAAGTACAACCCGCCTCACGGCGGCCCCGCCGACACGGACGCGACCGGCTGGATTGCGGCGCGCGCGAACGAGCTGCTGGATTCGGGCGAGTGGAAGGACGTTCCCCGCGTCACCGGCTCTGAGCTGCTGCACGACCCGAACGTGAAGCCTTTCGATTACCTGGACTTCTACGTCTCGCAGCTGGATCAGATCATCGACATTGAGGCGATCCGTCACGCTGGCGTGCGCATCGGCGCGGACCCGCTGGGTGGCGCGTCCATCGACTACTGGGCGGCTATCGGCGAGCACTACGGCCTGGACCTGACGGTCGTCAACCCCGAGGTCGACCCGGCGTGGCCGTTCATGACCCTGGACTGGGATGGCAAGATCCGCATGGACTGCTCCTCGCCCTACGCGATGGCATCCCTGCGCGAGGCCATGACCCCCGACGCCGAGGGCAACACCCCCTACGACATCGCGACCGGCAACGACGCGGATTCGGATCGCCACGGCATCGTCACGCCTGACGGCCTGATGAACCCGAACCACTTCCTGGCTGTGGCCATCGAGTACCTGTTCACGCACCGTCCCGGTTGGAGCAAGGACGCGGCCGTGGGCAAGACCCTGGTGTCGTCCGCGCTCATCGACCGCGTCGTGGCCTCCATGGGCCGCGAGCTGATCGAGGTGCCGGTCGGCTTCAAGTACTTCGTGCCTGGCCTGCTGTCCGGTGCCGTCGGTTTCGGCGGCGAGGAGAGCGCGGGAGCGTCGTTCCTGCGTAAGGATGGCACCGTGTGGTCGACCGACAAGGATGGCATCATCCTGGCGCTGCTCGCCTCGGAGATCCTGGCCGTGACAGGTAAGACCCCCTCGCAGCTGCACGAGGAGCAGGTGGAGCGCTTCGGCGCTTCTGCGTATGCTCGCATCGACGCGGCTGCCTCCCGCGAGGAGAAGGCGAAGCTTGCGGCTCTGTCCCCCGAGGACGTGACCGCGACCGAGCTGGCCGGCGACCCGATTGTCGCGAAGCTGGTACGTGCTCCCGGTAACGACGCGCCCATCGGCGGCCTGAAGGTGACGACCGAGTCCGCTTGGTTCGCGGCTCGCCCGTCGGGCACCGAGGACGTCTACAAGATCTACGCGGAGTCCTTCAAGGGTGCCGAGCACCTGGCCGAGGTCCAGGAGGCCGCGAAGAAGGTCGTATCTGACGCTCTGAACGGCTGATTCTCTGACGCTGCCCGCTTGCGCGGGTTGCTGGGGGTGGCGCTCACACACGTGAGCGCCACCCCCGTTGTCATATCGCGCCGACTTCACCGCCGACGGTCACGCCAGAACCCGCGCAATCACAGGGGAAACGCGCTGAGCCTACGAGGCGCAATCGCACCATCCGGCCTGTAAACTGGCGGGCAGGACAAGGGCTGAAACGGATACTTGGCAGCGCGAGCTGTTAGATGATGACCGCGAAACCCGACAAAACAGGGCCTCGTAATAGCTCACTCGTGAGCGGCAGACTGACGTCGGTCCTGCAAACCCCCTTCCCTGTGGGCTGGGGGTTTCGTGCTGTCTGCTGGACTCAGTAGGCGCGCGGGGAGCATTTTCACGGCGATCACCCATAGAAATATGGGACACGGGCCGCTACCGTGAGGATAGTTCGACGCGTCGGTGAGCCGACGCCGCCCACCAACACCAGGAGCGCCCACATGAGCGAGGCACCCAGCCCTGCCGCCCACGACGGCAGACCGCGCGAGCACGCCCCGGCCTCGTCAAGAAAACCACGCACGAGTCCGCAGATCCCCTCCCTTCCCAAGGCGCGCCTGGCTTTCCTTCTCCTCGCAGGTGTCGCGCTGCTCGCGGGCCTGGACGCCTCCCTCGTGCGCCTGGGAGCGCTCGCCCCCATCGCCTCGACGAGCCTGGGGACCGTGCACGGGCTCCTCATGATCTACGGGTTCCTGGGCACCGCGATCTGCCTGGAGCGCGCGGTCGCCCTGCAATCCGACGGTCGGCGCGCGTGGGCGTATGTCGCTCCCCTACTGACCGGGGTCGGCGCCGTCAGCGCGATCGTCATCTCCTTGAACGAGGGCGCGCGCGGGGCGCTCACGAGCCTGCCGATCCCGCGCTTCCTGGCCGCCCATCTGAGCGGATTTGCGCCCGAGCGGATGATGCCCGGCTTCCTCATCACGCTCGGCATGGCGGCGCTGAGCGCCATCTACTGCTACGTGTGGACGCACAGGCAGGCCACCCACGCGGTCCTCATCCAGCTGATAGGCGCGCTCATCGGGCTGGGCGGCATCCTCCTGTGGTGGCGAGGCCTCGAGACGCCGCGCGCGGTGCCGTGGTGGCTGGCCTTCCTGATCGTCACGATCGTCGGCGAGCGCGTCGAACTCGCGCGCCTCGCCTTCGCGTCCGGCTCCACCGAGCGACGCATCACCGCCGAGAGCGCCACCCTCATGGTGGGTCTGACGGTCGCCCTCTACTCCCCCGCGCTCGGGTATCCGCTGATCGGCCTGAGCCTCGCGCTCCTGATGGCGGACACCGCGTGGCACGACGTCGCGCGCGGCACCGTGCGCATGAGCGGCCTGCCGCGCCTGGCCGCGGTGTGCATGCTGAGCGGCTACGCGTGGGCGCTCGTGCCCGCGCTGATGTGGATCGTCGCACCCCCGGCCTTCGACGGATACGGGTACGACGCCGGCGTCCACGCGATCACGATTGGTTTCGTCGTCTCCATGCTGCTGGCCCACGCACCCGTCATCATCCCGGCAGTCGCGCGGCGCGAGGTCCCCTACCACGTCGCCATGTGGGTCCCCTTCGCGTTCCTGCAGGTTTCCCTCGCCCTGCGCCTCCTCGCGGGCGCGCGCAAGGCTGCCTATCCGTGGCGCTTGGGCGGCACACTCGGGGTCGTGGGCGTGCTTCTGTTCGTTGCCACGACGCTGACGGTGACGATTCGCCGGGCGCGCGCTGCCTCGCGTGAGAGCAGGATCATCGACGAGGCCGACTCCCCCTCCGCTGTTCCCGCATCCTCGGGCGGAACGGGGGTCCGATGAGCAAGCCCCGGGTCCCCCGCACCGACCGCGTAACCACGGTGTGGATGTGCGTAGCGGCCGTCGCCGCTGCAGGCACCATCGTTGCCCGAGGCCGCATCCCGCAGAACCTGTGGACGATGATCCACCTGGTGACTCTGGGCGTTTTGTCGAACGGGATCTTCCAGTGGTCCTGGTACTTCACGCGCGCCCTCGCGCACCTGGCCCCGGATGATCGGCGGGCCGGGCGTGACAACACCGTGCGTATCATGGCCTTCAACCTTTCCCTGCTGCTCCTCATCGGCGGCATGTGGTCGAGTCTGTGGTATCTGACCATCGCGGGCGCGACCGCGGTCGGCGTGATCGCAGCCTGGCACGGGTGGGCGCTGCTCACCGCGTCCCGCGAGCGCCTAGCGTCGCGTTTCGCGGTGATTATTCGCTACTACATTGCGGCGGCGTTTTTCCTGGTGGTTGGCGCGACGCTGGCTGGTTTCGTGACGGTGGCTATGTTTGACGCGGATGCGCCCGCGTGGCTGGCCTCAGCCCGGGATCGCCTGACGGTCGCCCACGCGCTGGCGGGTGTCGCCGGCTGGGTGGGCCTGACGATGGGCGGGACCCTGGTGACGCTCGGGCCGACGGCGATACGCACGCGCATGGATCCGCTGGCCGTGTCTTTCGCGACGAGTGCCCTGCCCCTGTGGGTGGCCGCCCTCCTCGTCGCGGGAACGGGAGCTGTGACCGGGTTGATGCGCGTGGCCTCCGTGGGGTTGTTGGTCGTCGTGGGTGCGGCAGCGCTGGGCGTGGGCGTCCCACTCCTTCGCGCCGCGCTGGCGAAGGGTCCGGCCGAGTACGGGGCGTGGTCCCTCATGCTGGGTGCCGCCTGGATTCTCGTCGCGGGCGCGGGGGCGTCCTTGCGCGCCTTCGAGGCCGTGGATGCGACCGGCCTGCGCGCGGCGTTCCTGCCGTGGCTGCCGGTCCTCGGCGCGGCCGGGCTGAGCCAGCTTTTCGTCGGCGCGCTCACCTACCTGATGCCCGTCGTTATCGGCGGCGGTCCGTCCGCGGTGCGCGTCGGGGTCGGCGTGCTCGAGGCCGGGGCACCCATCCGGGAAGCGGCTCGCAACGTGGCCGCAGTGTTCGCCCTCTCCGTCGCGTCGCTTGGCGGCATCCCCGCCGAGCGCCTTACCGTTGCCGCGTGGGTGGTCCTGCTGGCCACCTACGTCGTCGACATCGTCCTCATGGCCCGCTGTGGCGTGGCCCAGGCGCGCGCCAAGCGCGCCGCCCAATCCCCCACCACCACGCAAGGAGGCCGCCGTGGCTGACCTGAACCTGTCTGCGTCGCCGTCGGGAGACAAGAACCCGAAGACACCCGTCCCGAAGACATCAGCGTCGAAGGGCGGTGCGACGGGAAACCCCAAGCTGCGCATGAGCCCGACGGGCGACCACTCGCCCGTGAGCCGCACGGCGGGCGCAATCATCGGTGTCGTCTCCGTCGTGGCGCTTGCCCTCGCTATCTTCCTGTCCAACCCCACCGCACCCACTACGCAGGGCACGGGAACGGGGAGCGCGGCCACGGCCTCGTCCGTGACGCCGACCGGGCACACGACCCGCGTGTCGGTGGGCGTCGAGGGTATGGCCTTCACTCCCAACCACATCGAGGTGCCGGTCGGCGACCGCCTCATCATCGACTTCACGAACTCGGGGGATCAGCGCCACGATCTGGTGTTCGAGACGGGCGTATCCTCCGGGTCGCTCGCCACCGGCGAGACGAAAGAGCTGGACCTCGGCATCATCTCCGGGGACGTCGAGGGCTGGTGTTCCCTGCCGGGTCACCGCGAGATGGGCATGACCCTGCACGTGCAGGCAACGGGCGCTACCACGGGCGCTTCCTCCTCGGGGACCTCGGCCTCGGGCAGCCACGCGCACCACGGGCACGACCACGGCCAGGACGCCGCCGCAGGCCCCGCCACCCCGACGGCCCTGACGGACTACGCGGCGACGATCACCCCGCGCGACCCGGCCTTGCCACCGGCCACGAGCGAGACCGAGCGCTACTACACGTTCACGGTCACCGAGCAGACGACTAACGTCACCGACACGCTGACCCGCCAGACGTGGACCTTCAACGGGGACGCCCCCGGACCGATCCTGCGCGGACACATCGGCGATACCTTCCACATCACGCTCGTGAACAACGGGACGATGAGCCACTCGCTGGACTTCCACGCGGGCCTCGTCGCTCCCGACAACGTCATGCACTCGATCGAGCCCGGGCAGAGCCTTGAGTACACGTTCGTCGCGAAGAACGCGGGCATCTGGCTCTACCATTGCTCGACCGCGCCGATGTCGATGCACATCGCGAACGGCATGTTCGGTGCTGTCGTCATCGACCCGACCGACCTGGACACGGTCGATCGCGAGTACGTCATGATCGCCTCCGAGCTCTACCTGGGCGCGGACGGGCAGAGCGCCGACGCCTCGCTCCTGTCGGCCCTGCAACCCAACGCAATGGCCTTCAACGGCGTGCCCTTCCAGTACAAGGCGCACCCCATCCAGATCAGGACCAACGAGCGCGTACGCGTGTGGGTCATGGACGCGGGTCCGAACCTGGCGACCACCTTCCATGTCGTGGGCACCCAGTTCGACACCGTGTGGCGCGAGGGCGCCTACGTGATCCGCGGCGGCGGGTCGGGCGGCGGCTGGGGCCAGGTCCTGACCCTGGGTGCCGCCGAGGGCGGGTTCGTCGAGTTCACGCCGCTGGAGGCCGGCCACTACTCCTTCGTCAACCACGCGCTCTCCCTGGCAGAAAAGGGCCAGACCGGCGTCTTCGAGGTGACCGACTAAGCCTTTTGGCTCTCCCGACCACGGCCTCGTCCACTTTCGACGAGGCCGTGGCTGCGTCCCGCTCTCACGCTCGGAAGGGGGTTAGATACGCCCCATTGCGACCGGCGCTGCCGTCCTTCGACCGACGATAGAATGGTGGGATGCTGGGTACCTATCTCGACATTTTGCGTTACCGTCAGGCCTGGAAGTTTTCTGCTGCCGGGCTGATTCTGCGCCTGCCGATGTCCATGGTGGGTCTGTCGATAATCCTCATGATGCGGGCAGAGTACGGCAACTACACGCTGGCCGGCGCCGTCTCAGCCGTCAACATCATCGTCATGGCGATCTGCGCACCGATCCTCGCGCGTCAGGTCGACCGCCACGGGCAGTTGCGCGTCATGGGTCCCGCGTGGGTCATCTCGGTCCTGTCCATGTCCGCACTGGTCGCGGCCGTCTTCATGCACGCCCCCGAATGGTTGCTCTTCATTCCGGCTGCCCTCGCGGGTGCCACGTGGGGTGCGCCCGGCGCTCTCGTCCGCTCACGCTGGACCACGATCCTAGACAAGCCGGGCCAGCTGACGACCGCCTACGCCCTCGAGTCTGCGGTCGACGAGTTCGTGTACATCGTGGGTCCCGTACTCTCCACGGTCCTCGGCACCGCCCTGCACCCCGGCACCGGCCTCGCCATCTCCATCGTCGCCCTGGCCGTGGGCGGCACGCTCTTCCTGTCGCGGCGCTCCTCCGAGCCCGCGATCATTCCCTACGACCCGAATGCCCCGCGCGAATCCGTCATCCGCAAGCCCGTCGTCCTCGTCATGGCAGCCACCTACATCGGCATGGGCACGACGTTCGGCGCGATGGAGGTCTCGATGGTCAGCTTCACCGAGGAGCTGGGTGTCCCCGCGCTCGGTGGCATCCTCCTGGCGCTCTTCTCGATCGGCTCGCTGTCTGCCGCGCTCGTCTACGGTGCCCGCACGTGGAGGCGCCCCACCTGGCAGCTCTTCGCAATCGGCGTCATCCTGATGGCGATCGGCATGAGTTTCTTCCCGGTGGCCTTCAACATCTGGACGATGGCCGCCGTCATCCTCATCACGGGCCTCACCTGCGCCCCCACGATGACAAACGTCAACATCATCATCCAGAAGTCCGTGTCCGCCGCGAAGCTCACGGAGGGCCTGACCTGGATGTCGACGTCGATCAACCTCGGCACTTCCCTGGGCACGGCGATCGCCGGGCCCGCAATCGACTCGATCGGTGCGCGCGGCGGCCTGCTGACCATGGCCGGTGCCGGGTGGGCGATGGTCGTCCTCATGCTCATCGGCCTGCCCGCACTGCGCAAGAGCGAAGCTCAGCCGACGCCGCCGCTGCTCCTCGACTAAGCGGCGTAGCGCGGCTACACGCCCCCACACCGACTAGCAGCAGAAGCACCAGCCCGAGAATCGCGCCCGGACCCCGTTTCACAAAGTGAACAACCGCGGTCACAAACACGTGACGCCGCATCATGACGTCCCCTCTGACAACTGCTTAACGACGAGACCCGCACCGCAGTGGACAGGCGCGCAACCAGCGCACGACACTCGTCTTGACTATGTGGTCAGACTGTCATAGTGTGCCCGAGGCTCCGTCGCTCCGGAGCTTGCGCTTCCCCGGTGTATTGGCTCTATGATTGGCCTGATGTTGTTCCGTCCCCCTCTCATCGATGACGAGTCTCCCTCGCTCGCCCTGGCACTGACCGCCGGCGCGGGCGAGTTCGCGTCCACACTGTTGGTAGGTGCCATGTCGAAAGGTTGGTTCTACCCGGGCGTCGTCGGCTTCGGGGGAATCGGCTCTCAACGTAGCGCCCGTATCCTGGGCCGCGTCCTCATGGCGCGCGGCGACGATACCCGCTCCTGGCTGCAAACCCGCCGAGGATGGCGCCAGTTCTTCAACGCGCAGGTCCCTCGTCAGCCAGTGCTCGTTACGGTCGGCAACGCGCGTCGGCTTGCTTTCGCGGATCGCGGTGGATTCGTCGACATCACGGTGCTGGGCCACGGCCTCGACCCCGGCTGGCATAACGCGACCATCCAAGTCCTGCACGCGGGCGACGTGCGCGCGCTCGGCATGTCCGAGGAGACGGCCGCCAAGCTCGCCACCACCCTGCGCACGGCGACCCCGCTACCCGCCCCACCCTCGGCGATGTACGAGCGCCCCCGCAAGGGCCGCATCCGCGCCGGTCGGCCCGCCTGCGTGCGCGTACGCATCGTGTCCGACGACGAGCATTTCGGCGTGGTCTCCGACATCGACGACACCGTCATGGTGTCTATGCTCCCGCGACTGGTCACAGCGGCCAAGCACGCGTTCCTGGATCGCGTCTCCTCACGCGAGGCCGTGCCCGGCATGGCGGAACTGCTGACGACGCTGACGATGTCCTCAGCCTCGTCGGAGGGGGTTCCGGAGGGCACGCACGCCCCGATCATGTACCTGTCGACCGGCGCATGGAACGTTGTGCCGACGCTTCGTTCGTTCCTGGAGCGCAGCGGGTACCCGGCGGGAGGCTTCCTCATGACGGACTTCGGCCCGTCGAACACGGGCTGGTTCCGCTCCGGCCCCGAGCACAAGCGTCGCGAGCTGCGCCGCCTGGCCCGCATGTTCCCGCACGTGCGCTGGCTCTTGGTAGGCGACGACGGGCAGCGTGACCCCGAAATCTACGCCGAGTTTGCACGCGATTTTCCGCACTGTGTGGCCGGAATCGCGATCCGTTCTCTCTCCGAGATCGAGCAGTTCATGTCGCACGGCAGCTTCGAGGCCATGGTCCCCGACGCGCTGTGGACCGTACCCGAGCGCGTGCCCGTCTGGTACGGGTCGAACGGTTACGCACTGCTGGATAATATACGAGGCCGGGGCACAGCCGGTCCGCTCTCCCACCGTTGAGGGATCGGACCGTGAAACGGCCCGTGAAACAAGCCGTGTCCGACCGCTCTGACGCATGAAGGCCGCCCCGAGGGGCGGCCTTCCGCGTTGCTCGTGCGTCCGCGCTTAGGAACCAGACATCGGGCGGCACTTCGCGGGCTGCTCGATGGGGTCGGTCGACTTCAGGACGCGCTGAACGTCCTCGGCGCTCATCGCGTCATCGTAGAACGTTCCTAGCTCGACCGTGACGGTGGAGTCCGTCGCCTCAGTGAGGCGCACGTGGGCACCCGGGAAGAATCGGGCCACCGAATACGCGTTGTCGACGCCGTTCACCCCGGCGGTGATGCGCACCTTACCCGTGTATTCGATGTCGTCGTTCTTGGGTTCTTCCGTCTGGAAGCCGGCGGTTGTGAGCATGTCCGTGGCCTTGGAGGCCAGGCCCTGATGCTGAGTCGTGTTGATGACCGTGACCGACACTTGAGAGGGGGCCACCGGCTTCGAATCCGCCGTCGGGCAGGGAATATCGCCCACCTCGGCGTACTTAACCTTCACGGAGAAGCTGTTACCGAAGGGAATCGACACGATTCCCGAGAACACGAGGGCCGCTAGCGCCGCAATGACGATCATCGCGACGCTCACGATCGCGAACGTCAGATTTTGACGCTCCTGACGCTCGCGCAGGAATCGCTGACGCGGAGTGAGGGTGTGGATGGGCTCGTTCGGTGTACTCACGGTCTCAACACTATCGAATAGGGGCGGCCTGAGGCCAGACAACGCCCCGTCAGGAGCGTTACATCTCGCCCTCGCCCACCTCCGCGATACAGTAAGGACACCCTAAGCGCAGGCTCCCGTCCTCGCCCAGAATCGCCGCGCAGCCCGCCTCGCGGGCCCTCGAGTGCGCGGTCAGAGCGCCCACCCGGCGTGCGGTTCGAGCGTGAGGCGGCCACGGCCTCGTCCATACACCGACCACGAAAGAGGACCGCGATGAGCTTCCTGGACACCGACCTGCTCGCCCGCATCCACGAGCGCGCCGCCGACGCGGACGCGCACAACACCTACCCCGAAGCCGACCTGGAGGAGCTGCGCGACGCCGGGTACCTCGCCGCGTTCGTCCCCACTGAATACGGTGGCGCAGGCCTGAGCCTGGCCGAGATCGCCGCCGAACAGACGGCGCTCGCCAAAGCTGCGCCCGGCACGGCGCTGGGCATCAACATGCACCAGATCATCGTCGGCCTGGGACGCTACCTGGTCGCCCACGGCAACGCGCGCGGCGAGCAAATCCTGCGCGACGCGGCCGCAGGAGAGGTCTTCGGCTTCGGCATCTCCGAACCCGGCAATGACCTCGTACTCTTCGGCTCCACGACGCGCGCAACCGCGAACGGCGCGGGCGGTTATTCCTTCGAGGGCACCAAGATCTTCACATCCCTATCCCCTGTGTGGACGCGCCTGCTGATCTTCGGGCGGGCCGAGACCGAGGAGGGCCCCACGTCCGTGTTCGGCATCGTCCACCGCTCTGACGAGGGCTACGCAATCAAGGACGACTGGGACACGCTGGGCATGCGCGCCACCCAGTCCATGACCACCTTCCTCCGGGGCGTCACCGTACCCGAGGAGCGCATCCTGACGATCACGGACCCCGGTCCGAGCGCCGACCCCGTCATTTTCGGCATCTTCTCCCACTTCGAGATCCTCCTGGCCGCCACCTACCAGGGCGTCGGCGAGCGCGCCGTCGAGGTCGCCGCCGAGCACGTGGCGACGCGCCGCTCGGTGAAGAACCAGACGACCTACTCCAACGACCCCGACATCCGCTGGCGCATCGCGGAAGCCGCTCTCATCATGAACGCGGTCGGCCCGCAGATCCGCGAGCTTGCCCGCGACATCGACGCAGGCGTGGACCGCGGCCGCTCCTGGATGCCCCAGCTGTCTGCCGCGAAGAACGCAGCCGCCGAAGCCACGCTGCGCGCCGTCGAGCAGGCGATGCGCGCGTGCGGCGGCAGCGCCTACTACAACACGCACGAGCTCTCGCGCCTGTACCGCGACGCGCTCGCCGGTCTCTTCCAGCCCTCCGATCAGGAGTCCCTACACGCCGCGTGGGCGAACCTGATCCTGGGACCCATCGAGAAGGCTCAATAGCCTCCCAGGGACGAGGCCGTGGTCCGTGCGTAGCCCTCGAGTGCCCTCCGGGGACGCCCCACTGAGGAACCACCGAAGCACACCCGAACCGGCGAGCGTGCGCCGGTTTCACCCTGCGTGAGAGACAAGCGGACCCCCGAGAATTTCCTCGGGGGCCCGTCTCTGCGAGCGCGTCAGGCTACTGATTCCATGCGAAATTCGCGGGGGTGATTTCACCGTTCGTGCCGGTCATCCAGCCAGCGCGGGCCAAGGCGAAGGACTTGCCGGACCTCGTGTTCCAGCAGGTCACGCCGTCGGCCGTGGAGCGGCACGCGTAATCGCCCTTCGCGGCGGCCACGCCGTGCGCGACGGTCTCGCCGCCCGACGGCATAGAGGACTCGCACGACTGGGTCGCGGAGTCCTTCGTGGCCTTCAGGACGCCGACTTTACCGCCGGAGCAGGAAGCGTAGCCTTCCTCGGCCCAGTTGCTCTCCGCAATACCGCAGGTCACGCCGTCATCGGCGAAGGAGCAGGTGATGTTGCGCGAAGGCATCGTGAAACTATCGACTTTCACGGCTCCCGCGGGTGCCGGGTACTTCACAGCCTCGGTCGTGGTAGCACTCGCCGATGGCTTCGGGCTCTCCGAGGGGGACGCCGACGACATCGGAGACAAACCGCCCGTGGGCCCCTCGTATCCGCGAGTGAACACGAAGATGACGATGCCCAGGAGGATCGCCGCGACGATACCCAGGCTGACGAGCACGATCGTCATCATCGGGAACGAACGACGCCCACGCGATGCTGTCGCAGCCGCGGGCTGTGCCACCTGCGCTGGCTGCCGGGCGGCGGGTGTGGGCGTGTAGGCCCGCGGGAGCTGCGCGGTGGATTCCGTACTCGACGAGGCCGTGGCGGAGGACGCGGCCGCCGGGTAGGTCGAACTGGTCACGGGAGAGGGGTACACCGCCGTCGCCTCGGGATCCTGCGAGGCCTTGCTGCCCATGATCGACTGGCGTTGCACCTGGGCGACGACCTGTTCACGCTTGTCCACCTGCGGGACCGGCGAGTTCTTGCCCGCCACCGCGCTGTAGGGGGTCGTGCGCTCAATCTGGGAGTAGGAGTCCACGCCGCCCTGACCCAGCACGTACATGCCGGACTCGGAGGTGCGGATCGTTGACCCCGCGACGGCACCGGATACGTCACCGCGCATGACCAGACAGCCGTTGGAGTCAATGTAGCCGTCGTAGTCATCGCGCGCCTCGAGCGCCGCGTTGACCTGCGGGTCGTTGAACTGGTGCAGCCATTCCAGCAGCCCGCGGTAGGCATGGGGATGGGCGGCGACTACCGGACGCAGCTCGGGATAGCGATACGCCAGCTGCCGCAGCGACTCGGCATCGGTCGACGGGTCCTGGGCTGCCGCCGCAGGATTCTCGAAATGCAGTTCTTCTGCCATCGGTGCTCCAGACTTCATCGGTCACGCGGTTGTTACACAATACCGCGCACACGCGCCATGAGTGAAACCTTACGATATTTTCTGACCACGGTACTTCCCTGTCATTTGACAAAACACCTACAAGTCGCATCGTAAGACGAATGTGTCAAAATTGAGCGCCGTAATATCGGCAGCGAGTGCGCGCACCTGGTCATCCCATCCAGCACGCGAGGCCTCAAAACCTTCCGGTGTGCCAAATTCTCGCGCTTGCTGTAGGGCAAAGGACTTGACACCCATCGCGCGAGCCTTCTTCGCAACCTCCAGGCCGTCGCCGGGACCGTCCGGGTAGACAGTCAGACGCACCTCGTGGTCCACCTCGGGGTGCGCCAGGACGATGCCCAGCGACTCCCACGCGCGCTCCCCGGCACCCGCCCGACCGGCCACGGCCTCGTAGTTGCCGAGGGTCGCCTTCACGTCGATGCCCACCCAATCGACGAGGCCCGCGCCCAGCAGGTCCGCCAGGCGACGCGGGTAGGGACCCGCGGTGTGCAGGCCAACGCCAAAGCCGAGCTCGCGCACGCGAGCCATCCCCGCGCCGAGCGCGACCTGGCGGGTCGCCTCGCCTCCAGAGAACACGACGCCGTCCAGGAGGCCGCGCCTGCGCGCCAGCAGATCCTCGAGCTTGCTCCACGCGACCACGCCCGGGATGCGCGGGTCGATGATCGCGCTGTTGTGGCAGTACGGGCACACCCACGGGCACCCCTGCAGGAACAGGGACGCCGCGAACTTGCCGGGCCAGTCCACGCTCGACATGGGGACGAGGCCCGCGATCTGCAGGTCGTCCGGCGTCCACTCGCGCGATGCCCGCCCCCCGACGAGGCCGGGGTCGCTCAGGTTCAGCGCGCCCTTCCGGGGTTCCCCGGCCTCGTCATTCAGGGACGGACTCACGTCAGCGGCTCCCCACGGGAGGGAAGGCGCTGACGAGCTCGCCGTGCGCGTCCGCGGCGTTCTCGGAGAACATCTGGCGCTCGTTGTATTCGCCCTTCTTGCCGATGTTGAAGGACTGGACCGGGCGGAAGTAGCCCATGACGCGCGTCCACACTTCGCAGGCCTGCGGCTCGGCGTCCGGGCGGGCGGCAGCGCACTTCTCGCAGGTGAAGTGCTCGCCGGCCAGGTAGCCGTGGACCGGGCAGATGGAGAAGGTCGGCGTGATCGTGATGTAGGGGACCTTGAAGGCTGTCAACGAGCGACGCACCATCTCCTTGCAGGCCTGCCCCGACGAGAGACGCTCACCCATGTACAGGTGCAGGACCGTCCCGCCCGTGTACTTGCCCTGCAGGACCTCCTGATCCTCGAGGGCCTGGAACGGGTCGTCCGTGTAGGCCACCGGAAGCTGCGAGGAGTTCGTGTAGTAGGGCTGGTCGGGCGTACCCGCCTGGATGATGTCGGCGAAGCGCTTGCGATCCTCCTTCGCGAAACGGTAGGTCGTGCCCTCCGCGGGGGTCGCCTCCAGGTTGTACATGTGGCCGGTGGCCTCCTGGAGCTGGACCATGCGCTCGCGCACGTGATCCAGGATCCGCACGCACATGTCGAAGCCGCGCGGGTCCGTCAGGTCGTAGGCATCGTCGCTGAAGTTACGCACCATCTCGTTCATGCCGTTGACGCCAATCGTCGAGAAGTGGTTATCGAGTGTGCCCAGGTAGCGACGCGAGTAGGGGAAGAGGCCGTGGTCCATGTGGTACTGGATGGTCTCGCGCTTGATTTCAAGGGACTTTGAGGCCAGGTCGATGAGTTCGTCCATGCGCGCGATGAGGCCCTCCTCGTCCCCCTTGTACAGGTAGCCGAGGCGCGCCATGTTGAGCGTGACCACGCCGATCGAGCCGGTCAGCTCGGCCGAGCCGAAGAGACCGTTGCCGCGCTTGAGGAGCTCACGCAGGTCCAGCTGGAGGCGGCAGCACATAGAGCGGATCATGTGCGGGTCCAGGTCAGAGTTGATGAAGTTCTGGAAGTAGGGCAGGCCGTACTTCGCGGTCATGTCAAAGAGGGCATCGACGTTCTCGCCCTCCCAGTCGAAGTCGGGCGTGATGTTGTAGGTCGGGATCGGGAACGTGAAGACGCGACCGTCCGCATCGCCGCCCGTCATGACCTCGATGAACGCGCGGTTGATGAGGTTCATTTCCCGCTGCAGCTCGCCGTAAGTGAAGTCGACGACCTCGTCGCCGATGAGAGGGTGCTCGTCAGCCAGGTCGTCCGGGCACGTCCAGTCGAAGGTCAGGTTCGTAAATGGGCACTGGCTGCCCCAGCGCGAGGGCACGTTCAGGTTGTAGATAAGTTCCTGCATGCACTGAACGATCTCGTCGTACTCCATGTTGTCCAGGCGCACGAAGGGGGCCATGTAGGTGTCGAAGGAGGAGAACGCCTGGGCACCCGCCCACTCATTCTGGAGGGTTCCGAGGAAGTTGACGATCTGCCCGCAGGCCGAGGAGAAGTGGCGCGGCGGGGCCGAGGCAATTGCGCCACCCACTCCGTTGAAGCCCTCCTGGATGAGGCGCTTCAGGGACCAGCCGGCGCAGTATCCGGCGAACATGTCGAGGTCGTGGATGTGGTAATCGCCCTCGCGGTGCGGCGCGCCGATCTCAGGCGTGTAGACGTGCTCAAGCCAGTAGTTGGCGACGATCTTGCCCGCCGAATTCAGGATCAGGCCGCCCAGCGAATACCCCTGGTTTGCGTTGGCGTTGACTCGCCAATCGGAGCGGTCGAGGTATTCCTCCACGGTTGCAATAGCGTCGACGTCGTAGCGGGGTGCTGTCGTCATTGTCCTGATCCTTTCTTCGTTCCCGTGTGTGCCTGGGGTGCGCTGCGAGCACTTTGCTGTGCTGCGGGAGTTTGGGTGCGGCGATGTGTGGGGTTGTGTGGCTGTGCGGTTGTGCGTAGGCGGGCGCCTCTGGTTTGGTCCTGCCGTCGCTTCGGTGGGCGGTCAGCCAGTACTACTGTTCGGACGCGTGATCAACACGTCGTGAACACTCCACCCTCGTGGGGCGAGGCCGTGGCACTGTGGGTGGTGATGGTTTCCTCCGCCCGGCGTGAGCCTCCCCTAGATCTAGGGGTACGTGATCACGAATCGCTAGATCTAGTGTTTGAACCGAACGGTAACCACAATATCTAGTGTCACTCGTGTGTCAGAAATGAGGCACGCGGGAGGCGTAGTTCCCCTGGTCACGACGCTGATCCGCAATGACTTTTCGAGGACCAACGTCCCATCGCGCCGCGCTCTCCCCGCCGACACGGGCTGACTCACATAGCGAGGCCGCGACCGGAAAACCCGGCCACGGCCTCGTCGATAAAGCGGACCTACTCAGACCAAGAAGGGCAGTTTCTTCACCAGGCCCAAGCCCTTCCACCACGTGCCCAGGCCGATTGTGTCGCCCGCGTTGGTCAGGGGGATGAGGATGAGGACGAGCGCGTACACCAGGTGCTCGTTGACGACCGGGTTGAGGGAACCCCACACCCACGGCGCGACGGCCGCGTACATGAAGCCCAGCATGACGACGCCCGCGAGCGCCGCCAGGCGCGTGCCAATGCCGAGAATGAGCGCCACCCCGATGCCAAGCAGGCCCAGCATGAACACCCAGTCGGTCGCAGGCGTGGCGAGGGACTCGAAGAAGGAAGCCAGGGGTTTGCCGGTGGTGGCTCCCGTCAGGTAGCTCTGCGCGGGCGTTCCGCCGTTGATCCACGCGCGCGACGGACCCGTGGAATAGTGCAGGCCGAAGGTCTTGTCCAGGAAGGACCACAGGAACACGAAGCCGACCGCGAGGCGCAGCAGGCCAAGGATGAGGCGCGCCGACTTGGACGTAACGACAGTGGAGGCGGGGGCCATGGCGATTCTTTCACGAGGCGACAACGGACTCCCTCATTATCCCAGGAGCGAGGCCTAGGCGGCAGGGCCTGGCCGGATATGCTGGCACATCACCACGAGCAGCCCGGACGGAGGGCGCCTGACGGCGGCAGGGCCTGGCCGGGCATGCAGACAGCCCACCACGAGCGGCCCGACTAGGGTGCCGGGGGCGGCGGCA